>DATMAN010000021.1 GCA_035560005.1 Burkholderiales bacterium
GACTTCTATTGTCACGACGCCAGACTTGTCGTCGAGTGCGACGGCGGCCCCCACAGCGAGCAGCGCCGCGTCAAACACGATTTTAAGCGCGACGCCTATCTTCGCTCTCAGGGACTGAGAGTTCTCCGCTTGACGAATGCGAGGATTCTCAACGACACCGAAGCCGTTCTGAAGGAAATCGCCTCACACCTTTGCCCTTCTCCCTCTGGGAGAGGGGCCGGGGGTGAGGGTGGACAGGAAATGCGAGCCAGGTCTTTGGATGTTCTTGGACGGGCTTACGAGTATTTCCTGTCCATGTTCGCGAGCGCCGAGGGCAAGAAGGGCGGTGAGTACTACACCCTGCGCTGCGTGGTCAAGCTCCTCATCGCGATGCTTGAACCCTACCACGGCCGCGTCCGCGATCCCTGTTGCGGCTCTGCCGGCATGTTCGTTCAGTCTGTCGAGTTCATCCGCGCGCATGGCAGCGGCAATGGCAATGGCGGTAGAGCGCGCGCCGACATCTCCATCTATGGCCAGGAGTCGAACTACACGACCTGGCGGCTGGCCAAGATGAACCTCGCCATCCGCGGCATTGACGGCCAGATTGCGCACGGCGACACCTTCCACAACGACCGCCACCCCGACCTCAAGGCCGACTTCATCCTGGCCAATCCGCCGTTCAACGTGAGCGACGGGGGCCTGCCTGCGCCGAGCGTAGCACGGCAGCCAGGCGGCGAGCACTGGGATTCGGTGGCCGGAGCGATCCCGGTGCGCTATCCGGTCGAGCCGGATGGCCGCAAGAGTCTGCGGCTCGATCGGCTCACATGGCTGGGCAATGAGGCGGGCGATGCGACCATCGAATTGGGGGTATAGGGCCGGTCAAGCAGATCGACGGCCGGACCGAGCGCGTCTCGGCTGAAGCGTGGGAGCGGCTGAAGCGGCAGCCGGTGGTGCCGGCGGATCGTTGGCCCAAGCAGCTCGTCGTGGGGATCGTGCCGTGGGACGGGTTGGCGGCGGATCGGGAGCGCTGGGAGCGCCAGCTGGGGCATGCGGTGGTCGAGGCGGTGGCGCGGCGGAACGGGCGGGTGGTGCCGCTGACGCCGAGTCTACGGGAAGCGCTAGAACGCGAGCGGGCGCCAATACAGCCGGTGCGGCGGCTCTCGTCGGAGAGGGGCGATCCCGCGTGGCTTGTGGGCGTTGATGTGCTGCTGGTGGAAAGCGGGGACGTGCTGGACAGCATGAGTTGGGACGTGCCGGAGGCGGCGAGGGATGGTGCGCTGGAAGCGGTGATTGGCCGGGTGGCCCAGCTGTTGGCGGCGGGCGGGGTCAGCGACAGCTGATTCCGCTTGAGGACGGAACGGATCAGAACATGACTCAGGTCGCTGGTAAGAGCTGGCATTTATGCGGTGGCATCTGATTTGCGCAATCGTTTGATTGCTCACGGATCAGTAAGTATCTTGCCCGGCGTACTGACAAGCCTCTAGGAAGCTTGCGTCGTCATATGAATTTCACTCCTGCGCAGCTTCAAGCCATCGGCCACCACGCGGGAAACTTACAGCTCATCGCCTGTGCGGGATCAGGAAAGACCGAGGTTGTCGCCCGTCGGGTGGCAGCGCTGCTCAAAAACGGACTCAAGCCCGCCAACATCGTGGCCTTCACGTTCACAGACAAGGCCGCAGCAGAACTCAAAGAACGCATCTTCAATCGGTGCCGTGAGGAGCTTGGCAGCGTGAACGGTATGGCGGAGATGTACATCGGCACTATCCATGCCTTCTGCCTGGATTTGCTCAAAGCCGAAGTCCCGAAGTATCTCAAGTACGACGTATTGAACGAGGTGCAGCAGTCACTGTTTATCGACCGGCACAGCAATAAGAGCGGCTTTACGACTTCCACCGATCTCACTGGGCGCAAGCTCGAGCGATACAAAGACACCCCTCACTATCTCGCCGCCATGAGCATCCTTCGCGAGGCTGACATAGACGAGAAGGCCCTCGCTGGCTGTTCTGTCGTCACTGGTCTGAGCTCCTACCGCGACCTGCTGAATGAATCGCGGTATTTCGACTACTCCGCCATCATGGAAACAGCCGTGGATGTGCTGACCAATGAGCCCGAAATCCGCAAACGGCTGGCTGCGCGGATCAAGCACATCATCGTGGATGAGTATCAGGATGTGAACCCTATTCAGGAAGCCATGGTCTGGTCACTCCATGAACTTGGGGCTCAGGTCTGTGTTGTCGGTGATGACGACCAAACCATCTACCAATGGCGCGGCAGTGATGTGCAGAACATTCTGACTTTTCAGAGACGCTACACAAAGGTGACGCAGCTCCGGCTGGAGGACAATTTCCGCTCAAGTCAGGGCATCGTTGAAACTGCCAGGCCGTTTATTGAGCAGAACTCCGAACGGTTGCCCAAGAAGATGCGGCCCACCGATGCCCAGACCTATGAGCCGGGCGACATCGTCGCGCTCTCCTTCAACACACCCGATCAAGAAGCCACGTACATTGCCCAGACCATCCAGGCGCTTCGCGGTGTCGCGATCAAGGAGCCCACAAAAGAAGATCCGAACCACATGCGAGGGATCTCGTGGTCGGATATCGCGATTCTCCTTCGTAGTGTCCGCGCCAACGCCGAACCCATTACCCACGCCCTTGACCAGGCCCAAATTCCTTACCTCGTTGTCGGCATGAACAACCTCTTCGGCACCACCGAGGCAGAAGCTGCAAGGCAATTGTTCTATTTCATGGTAAGCCGGCCTGGCGTTGACGCCGCCGGGCTCGAGCGCACCTGGCTTAACGCCGGCTTAGGCCTCACCACCGCCGATGTCCGGCGTGCCATCGCCACAGCGGCAAGTTCACGTGCGCAGTTCGACAACCCAACTGAGCGTTTTGGTTTCTACTCTATTCAGCGCACCTTCCAAACGTTCCTGGAGGAGGCTGGTGTTCGTGAGGAGAAAGTCCCCTACGGCCGGGGCGAGATTGTGTTTTACAACCTCGGTAAGTTCAGTCAGCTGATCTCCGACTTTGAGACGATCCATTACCACTCCGAGCCCAAGGA
Source organism: Burkholderiales bacterium (assembly GCA_035560005.1). Lineage (NCBI taxonomy): Bacteria > Pseudomonadati > Pseudomonadota > Betaproteobacteria > Burkholderiales > Burkholderiales bacterium. The sequence continues at coordinate 3,037 of DATMAN010000021.1, forward strand.
AAAGTACAAATCGTTCGCTAACTTCCTCGAATTTCAGGCGGAAGATGCCTACCCAGAAGGGTGGCAGGACAACCAATACGCGAACCCCGATGCAGTCCGCATCATGACGGTTCACCAGGCCAAGGGCATGCAGTGGCCGGTGGTGTTTGTTCCGGCACTCCTGAAGAATCGCTTTCCCTCCAAGAAGCAAGGCGGTCGCAACGCCTGGCATCTCATTCCTAGGGCTGCCGTCAAAGGTCAGCCTCGCTATGAAGGTACCATCGAGGATGAGCGCCGCCTCTTCTACGTCGCCATGACGAGGAGCCAGAAGTTCCTCCATCTGACGTACGCACCAATTCCGGGCAATCAGCTCTTCCAAACCAAGTCGGTGTTCTGGGATGACGTGCTAGTTTCGAAGTTCGTCAAACGCCGTTCCCAGGACTACTCTCAACGCCATCGCCTACCGCCCACGCCACGCAAAGGCGTCTCGAACGTTGTCTTTTCCTTCTCTGACCTGAAATACTTCTTTGAGTGTCCCTATCAGTTCAAGTTGCGCATTCTCTATGGCTTCAATGCGCCGATTCACGAGGCCCTCGGGTACGGTCGCTCGCTGCACAACGCGCTCGCCGAGGTTCACGCCTGTGCCACCAGAGGCGACCACGTGTCCGAAGGCGAGGCCCGTGATCTCGTGAAGACTCACTTGCACACCCCCTATGCGTATCCGGCTCTCAAGGAAAAGCTCGAAGCGGCTGCCGAAAAAGTGTTGCGTGACTATGTCCACGACAATAAGGCCCTGTTTGACAAGATCGAATTCTCAGAGAAGCAGATCGAGATCAACCTCGGCGACGGCGTCACCGTGAACGGGCGGGTCGACCTGGTGCGTCGGATTGACACCGGCGAGACGACAATCGTAGACCTCAAGTCCACCGACCGCGCCCAGCCCGAAGAGGTCACCGAAACACAGCTCCACATCTATGCACTGGGGTATGAGGAATTGACAGGGCGCCGCGCTGACTACGTGGAGATTTATGAGCTGGACGAACGGAAGCGGAAGCCCCGTTCGGTGGATGACGATTTCATCGAGGATGTGAAGAGGAAGGTGCGTGACGCGGCACGCGCGCTTCACCAGAGCCACATGCCCGCTGCGCCCACGCCTGCCAAATGCCGCAAATGTGACTACCTAGGCCTGTGTACCGCAGGGCAGGGGGAGTGTAACCGGTAAGCGGATGGACCTGATGCAGGATCGGCAGAAGCTGCGCCAGCGCATCCTTCGCGCTCTGAGAGAGCAGGGTTTTGGGATGCAAGACGGGCGTCTTGTCGTGCCTGATGGACAGGATAAGGCCTTTCTTCGAACACTCCATGCTAAGGCTGTGCTCCATACGATGGAGCGGTCACGTGAAGGCCTTGAACGGCATGAGGCACGGCTCTTGTCGTTCATCGCATCAGGGTACGAAGTCAATCCCGAAGCCATTCAACCCCGGCTTGTCCAAGTCCTGCCGGATTCGGAAGAGGAACGGCTCTTCCGGTACTGCCGCCTTCACTGGACAGTCCCAGTCTCGTCAGGATATGGCCGCCGGTTGCGGTTTCTCGTGTTTGACGATTCAAACGGGAAACTCATTGGTCTGTTCGGTCTCGGAGACCCCGTCTTTGCCTTGGGACCAAGGGACCGCTGGATTGGTTGGTCGCACGAGGCGAAGCGACGCCGTCTGCAACATGTCATGGACCTCTTCATCCTAGGTGCCGTGCCGCCCTATTCGCAGCTCCTGTGCGGCAAGCTCATCGCCCTCCTCGCCACAAGTTGGGAGGTGCAGCAGGCGTTCCGGCGGAAATATGGAGGGCAGCGATCGTATATTCGTCGGCAGCGTTTGGATGGACGCCTGGCTCTTCTCACGACCACGTCGGCGCTCGGACGGTCGTCCCTCTACAACCGGTTGGTGTATCGAGGAACCCCTGTGTTCTCATCGGTTGGCTTCACGCAGGGATTTGGGGAATTTCACTTCATCAACGGCCTCTATCATGACCTGCAGCGATTGGCGCTTGCCCACTGCGAGGCCACAGCGAAGCACAAGCGGTGGGGTGAAGGATTCCGAAACCGGCGCGAACTGCTCCGCAAGGCGCTCCCGCTTCTTGGGTTGTCCCGCGAACTGGTCTATCATGGCGTGCAGAGAGAGATTTTCCTTGCTCCACTGGCCAGCAACACGCGAGAATTTTTAATTAATGAGCATCAGCGGCTCTATGCCTACCGCCGCAGGGCATCGGAGCTCTTCGCCTGGTTTCGAGAGCGGTGGTTGCTACCGCGAGCGATGCGCGACGACAGTTACCGCAGCTTCGAGCCGGAGAGCTACCGATTGTGGAATCGCAGATGAGCGCCGGCACGAACGAGCAAACCCCGTTCTCAGACCTGCCGGCGGCGCTGGTCGAGGAGGTGCTCGGGCAGACTAAGGCGGTCGCCGACAGCCTGCTCGCGTCGTTCCAGAAGATCCGCGCAGACCGCGGTGCGCTGCGCGAGCAGCTGCTCAAGTCCGGGCGGGTGATCTCCGAATCCTCGCTCGGCTACCCGCCGCTGCCCACCACCTGCGCCGCCGACGGCTCGTACGCCATCGAACGACTGCTGACCACGGATCTCGCTGCCGCCGCCGCGGTGGCGGTCGAGGGGCTGACGCCGCCGTCTGAGAAACGGCATTGGGACCTGCCGCGACATAAGACGTTCATTGCCGCCGAGCCGCACCAGGAGGACACGGCAACCGTGCTGCGTGCCGTGATGCTCGGCGAAGAGCTTCGCTTGGCCACGAACGCGCCGCACGACGTAGTGATGCTCGACGGCACCCTGACCCTGCCGGTCATCTACTTCAACCAGGCGCTGAACAAGGCACCAGAGGCGAAGGATTTGCGCTGCTCGCAGGAGTTCCTCGGACACTGCGCCGAGTATCTGCGCGCTTATCTCACGCTCTTGCGCTCGGAGCGGTCGGACAAGCAACATGTTGCCTTGCCCAAGTACTCGACCCGGCGGGAGATCGGCACGGCACTGGGCTGGCCGTCCGGCCACGACGACCGGGGCATGCTCACGCTGCTGCTCAACCCGGGTGAACTGACCAAGCCGATGCCCCTCGAGCATCCGCGCGACGCGCAGGGCAACATCACCTGGCATCTGAACACGGGCAGCCTGCCGGCCGAGATCAGACGAGAGGCAAACCCCCTCGCCGACGAGATCGTCTCGGCCCTCGGTAGCGTGCACGTCTTCTACTACAAGCCGCAGGAGTGGCTGCCGGCGCTCCGTGTCGAGGCCGCAGCCAGCATCACCGACAACACCCACCGGCTGGCCACCGTCGTCCAGGGCCTGAAGCACCAGAGTGCTACGCCGTCTATGCTTGAGCCATACCCGATCTACCTCGCCGACCGCACGGTCAAGGCGCTGGCGCGGGCGATCCCGGCGTTCCGACAAGTCACAACCCAACAGATCTCTGAGAAGTACGGTGGGGATATCGGCGAAGTGTTCTTTGCGATGCATGGCTACCGGAGCGAGGCAGGGAGGTAGGAGCATGGCCGCAGCCGACAAGGATCTGGAGAAAATCATCAACGAAACGGAGCGGCTCGGCGTCGTCGGGTCGCCGTCGTCTACCGCCCAGCTCGCGCTCGACATCCTCGGCTCCGCGGTCATGCGAAAGCTGGTGGGTGAGCTGGCGCTGTTCCGCTTTTCCCAGGACACCAACCCCCACTACGCGCTCGGGCAGATCACCGAGGTGCAACTGCGCAACATCTGGCACGAGGATCCGACGATGCGCAGCCTGATCCGCCAGCGGGGGCGGGTGGATGCGGTCAGCGAGCGCCAGGACACGCATCTCGGGCAGATGGTGATCAGCGCGGTCTTCAGGAAAGGCGGTCCCGCGGGCTACGAGCCCAGCATCCTGGGGACGGTCCCTGCGACCGGAACCCCGATCCATCTGGTCACCGACGAAGTGCTCGACGAACTGCTGCGCCCGTACCGCGACCAGATTTTCTACCTTGGCCATGTCTACGGATCGAAGCCACGGTTACCACTCTGGTTCAAGCACTTCGACAGCGGGCCGGACGGCGCCGGCGAGGCGTACCACCTCGGCATCTTCGGCAAGACCGGCTCAGGCAAGTCGGTGCTCGCGAAGATGATTCTGCTCGCTTACGCGAGGTACCCGAAGATGGCGCTGCTCGTGATCGACCCGCAGGGCGAGTTCGCGCGGGACATGAAGAAGGGGGGCACGAGCGGCGAATTTGCGCTGCCCGTAGGTGATGTCGCTCGCAAGCTCGGGAAGCAGCCCGTTACCCTCACCATTCGCAATCTCGTGCTCGACCGCTGGGAACTCTTCGAGCAGATCCTGTTCGAGTCGCAGTTCTTCGAGCGGCTGACCGTGCCCAAGGGGGAGAACCGCGAACTCGCCTGCGGGATTCTCTCGGACAAGCTGCAGAAAGGCAAGATCAAGCTCGCCGAGCTGCATCAACGTAAGTCCTTCGACGCCGCCTGGAAACTGCTGCAGGATGACAAGGTCCAAAAGGTTTTCTACCGGACCGAGGCATCGCGCGCCCGCTTCGACACCGCGCTGCATGAAGCCGATCCCGAAGAGTTTTTCAACGACTACTGGGGGCCGGTGGCGGAGCTGTTTCGCGAGGACCGGCAGGGGGCGAAGAGCATCAACAAAGCGCTCGCTTGGCTCTTGTCGCTGACCAACGACGACGGCTCCGCCCGTGACAACCGGCCGATCCTGGTGATCGATCTTTCCAAAGAACAGGCGAAAGGCTTGTTCTGGAACGACAAAATTCAGTCACTCGTCATCAAGCGGCTGCTCGACGGACTTGCCCAGACCGCCGAGTACTTCTACAAGGAAGGTCAGAGCCTCAATGCGCTCGTCGTGATAGACGAGGCACATCGTCTGGCTCCCCGAGAGCTGACGAGCGATGATGACGCGGCAAAAGGCGTGCGGTCGGTCCTGATCGACGCTGCCCGGACGACGCGCAAGTACGGCCTCGGGTGGCTGTTCATCAGCCAGACGCTGTCAAGCTTGCACCCCGAGATCCTCCAGCAGCTCCGCATCTTTTTCTTCGGGTTCGGGCTGGCGCTCGGGCAGGAGTTTCAGTCCCTGAAGCAGCTCGTCGGCTCGTCCGGCACGGCGCTCGATCTCTACCAGCTCTTCCGCGACCCGCACTCGGCGTTCGACGCCAAGAGCCGGCAGTACTCGTTCATGACCATCGGACCAGTCAGCCCGCTTTCTTTCTCGGGGAGCCCCCTGTTCCTGAACGCCTTCAACACCGTCGAGGCGTTTCTCGACGCGAACGATTTGAGTAGCTGAGAGGGATCGGTACATGGCACGGAAAAAGAGCAACGGTCCGAAAGTCGAGAAGAAGGTCACCCGCTACACCTACGACGAGATCAAGGAGCCGCGCACGCCCGAGACCGGGCACACGCCGCTGCTGCCAGCCGACGAGCAGGTCGTGACGCTGCCGATGGACAACGGCTGGAGCAAGGCCGTCGTCGTTGGCAAGCTGCCCGACGGTGACGAGCGGCCGGTGGTCGTGGACATGGACCCAGCGGCCGATCCGGTGCTCTTCTGGGCGGGAAAGCGTAACAAGCGCGAGGTGCCGGTGCTGCCGCTCCAGCGGAACGAGATCGTCTCCGAGTCGCGCATCGCGCAGATCATCGAGCGGGCGCGGAAGGTCGCCGAGGAGAAGTCGGGCGCGGCGCGGCAGGGGCACCTCTTCGCCGACCTCGAGAAGCAGCTTCGCGAGAGCGACCGAACCAAGCGCGTCGAGTTCTACACGCACGAGGAGGGCTGGAAGAACAAGCTCATCTGCGGCGATTCGCTGCACGTGATGGCGTCGCTCCTCCACTACGAGAACCTGCGCGGCAAGGTGCAGATGATCTACATCGACCCGCCGTACGGCATCAAGTACGACTCGAACTTCCAGCAGCGTGTGGATTCGACGAAAAACGATCCCGACGACCAGGCCGACGACGTGCTCACCATCAAGGCGTTTCGCGACACGTGGGCACTCGGGATTCACTCGTACCTGTCGTATCTGCAGGAGCGGCTGTACCTGTGCCGGGAGCTGCTGGCGGAGACGGGAAGCCTCTTTGTCCAGATCAACCAAGAGAATCTGCATCTTGTGAAGGCGCTTCTGGCAGAGGTTTTTGGGGCAAAGAACGAACTCGCTGTAATCGCTTTCCGCAAAACGTCTGGGTTCTCCAGCACTCTACTTTCAGTAGTCTGTGATTACCTCGTGTGGTTTGCGAAGGACGTTCAAACCGTCAAGTATCGGCGGATTTACCAAGCAAAGGCAGTTAGTGATGAAGGTTCGGCATACGTGTTTGTCGAGTTGCCGGATGGGTTTCGAAGGCGTTTGACGATCGAAGAGATCGAAAACATTGAAAAACTTCCCGAGGGCTGGCGCATCTACCGGCTCAGCGACCTAAGCGCGCAGGGTGAAGCGAAGGAGCCGCAACCTTTTCAGTTTGAAGGTGTCACCTACTACCCATCGCCAAATAGCCATTGGAAGACGCGCGTTGAGGGACTGGCACGTTTGGCAGAAAAGCGTCGCATCGAGGCTACGGGTAAGCGGCTGTCGTACGTTCGCTATGCTGATGATTTTCCGGTATCCCCGATTTCGAACATCTGGGATGACACTGTGATCAGTGGGTTCGCCGACCCTAAAGTCTATGCCGTCCAGACATCTCCCAAGGCGATCCAGCGCTGTATACATATGACGACTGATCCAGGTGACTTGGTCTTCGATCCAACGTGCGGAGGGGGCACGACCGCATGGTGTGCGGAAACGACTGGGCGCCGCTGGATCACCTGCGACACCTCGCGCGTCGCCATCAACGTCGCTCGCCAGCGGCTGCTTTCCGCGACCTTCGAGCACTACAAGACCCGCAACGGCAAGGTCTCCGGCAACTTCATTTACAAGACCGTCAACCGCGTGACGCTGAAGAGCCTCGCCTACGACCTCGAGCCCGAGAAGGTCGAGCTCGTGGACCGGCCCGAGGTGGACAAGGACGCGATCCGCGTCTGCGGTCCCTTCGAGGTGATGTCGCTTGGCCGCTACTCGGTCGAGGACTGGAAAGGTTATGTCGTCCGCGAGCCGGGGATTGGCGAGCCGGCGAAGCTCGAGAACTACATCGAAGTGATCAGCCGCCTCTACCGCAAGGACGCGGCGATCCAGGGCGCGAGCGGGCTCGTGCACGCGGTGGCGGAGAACGAGAAAGAGAAAATCGCGATCTCGGTCGGCCCGCTCTCGGGGCGCGTCACCGCCAAGAGATCAACGACGCCGTCCAGGACGCGCTCGCCTCAGGCATCCTCGAGGTGCATGTGCTCGGCTGGGCCTTTGAGGCGAACGTAGGCGAGGTGAAGTCGGCGCTCGAAAAACGCGGCAAAGTGAAGGTGGAACTCATTATGATCCGCCCGGACACGCTCGCCGAGGGTCTGAAGGCGACACAGCCAGAGATGCTCTTCTCGCCGCTCGCGCTGCCGGACATCGAGATCAAGACCGAGAAGAACGGCAAGGAGAAGCAGGTGCGCGTGACCCTCAAGGGGGTCGCGCTGTTCGATCGCAAGCACCGGCGCACGGAGTACAAGCACGCCGGTTCGGGCTACGTCTCGGCCTGGTACCTCGACGAGGACTACGACGGCGACTGCTTCGTGGACTGCCAGATGTTTTTCGACTTCCGGAAGAAGCCCGCGCTCTCGAAACTGGGGGTCGAGGTGCCGGACGACGAGTTCACGTTGAAGCTCACGTCCGATCCGTTCCCGGTTCGCGGCTACAAGCGCATCGCGGTCAAGGTCGTGGACGTGTACGGCAACGAGTCGGTCGTCGTGCGGGATCTGGCAACATGACCGGAAAGCGCGTGGTCATGAGTGCGCATGCACGCTGGCGCGCGCAACGGCGCGGTGTCGAAGAAGCCACCGTTATCGAGATCGCCACGGTGCCCGAGCAGGTCATGGCCGTGCGACCCGGACGGGAGATCCGCCAGGCGCGCCGCGGCGATCCGAAGTCAGGCCGGGAGTACGTGGTCCGGGTGGTCGTGGACACGGGCGCCGAAACGGATACCGTCGTCACAGTCTACCGCTCAAGTAAACTGGATAAGTACTGGAGGACGTCATGAAGGTGACCTATGACGCTGAAACCGATACCTTGACCATCGTTTTTCGCGACGTGCCCATCGCGGAAAGCGACGAGGACAAGCCGGGTGTCATCCTCGACTATGACGCAGCGGGCAACCTCGTCTCGATCGAGGTCCTGGACGCCTCCAAGCGCGTTGAGGAGCCGCGGTCGGTGACGGTAGCGACGACTGGATAGGCAGCGCATGGCCTACGTCGTTGACCGGGTCGTCATCTGCGACGCCTTCCGTGAGCCAGACGCGCACTACGAGCTGCTGCCCGGCGGCCGCTCGAGGCGCGTCGCGGGGCGCCGGCCCTCGATGCGCTTACGCGCGTCGGCCAAGGATGTCAAGGGCGGCATCGCCGGCGTGGTCGGCAAAGAGGCTGGGCTCTTCGACGACCTGTCCGCCTCAGCCGCCGAGAAGAACGAGTTCGTCAACCAGCTCCGCGACAAGGTGCGCGCCTGGCGTGAGGACGGCTGGCCGGGCACGGCGGTCGTCACGCGGCGGCTGCTGGAGTGGTGGTTCGAGCGCGATGAAGAGCGCAAGGCGGTCGGCAAGCGTTTCTTCTTCTGCCAGCAGGAGGCGGTCGAGACGGTCATCTACCTGTACGAGGTGAAAAACCGCTACAAGATGCCGGGAACGAATGACCTCTTGCGCTACGCGCTCAAGCTTGCCACCGGCACCGGCAAGACCGTGGTGATGGCGCTCCTCGTCACCTGGGCGACGCTGCACAAGCGCAAGGTGAGCGGCTCCTCGCTCTCAGCGAACTTCCTCGTGCTGGTGCCGAACCTCACCGTGCGCGACCGCGTGAGCGGCATGCCGCGCGGCGACGGGCTCGACCCGGCCGGCGAGCATAATCTCTACGATGCCTTCGAGATGGTACCGCCCGAGTACCGAGAGGAGTTCCATCCGAACGTGCTGGTGCGCAACTGGCAAGGGATCCTCCTTGAGAACAAACGCGAGGACTGGATCGGCGAGGGCGAGGTGCCGCTCGAAGAGGGGCGCTTCATCCCGCAGGCGGTGCTGCGCGCGATGCAGCGGCGCGCCCGGCAGGACCCGAACGCGCCGATCCGGCGGCTGCTCGGTGGCTGGCGCGACCTCGTGGTGATTAACGACGAGGCACACCACGTCTATGGCGAGAAGCGGACGAAGAAGGGCGAGGATCCCGAGTACATCAAGTGGAGCAAGATTCTCGAGTGCATCAGCAAGGCCGCGCGTGTGAGCTTGGTGATCGATCTCTCGGCGACGCCGTGGTACGGCTCCGGGTCCCCGAAGCCCGAGGGGACGCTTTTCGAGTGGTTGGTCTCGGACTTCTCGGTCTACGACGCCTTCGAGTCGGGGTTGGTCAAAGTCGTGCGCCTGCCCGACCCGGACGAGCACGGGAAGGTGTACCTCGACCTCTGGGACCTGGTGAAGGGGGCGAAGACCAAAGAGGAGTACTTGCGCGCCTGCAAGGGCGCGATCGCAAGCATCTATTCATCATGGAAAAAGGACTATGACGAGTGGGCGGGTACACTGGAGTTCGCGCGAGGGCCGGCGCCGGTGCTGCTGTGTGTGGCCGACAGCGCCCAGCGGGCGGCATGGCTCTTCGAGCACCTGACGCGCGAGTACGAGCTGCTGCGCAACCCCGACGACGAGGACCGATCGCGCTGGGTCACGATCCAGGTGGACTCCAAGGTCTTCGACGCCGACAAGGGCAATGAAGCAGTGCTACGCGACATGGTCAACACCGTCGGCGTGAAGGGAAAGGCCGGCGAGCACGTGCGCTGCATCGTCAGCGTGAACATGCTCTCCGAGGGCTGGGACGTGAAGAGCGTGACGCACATTCTTGGCCTGCGCGCTTTCGACTCGCCGCTCTTGACGGAACAGATTATTGGCCGAGGTCTACGTCGTACGAACTACGACGTCTTGAACCAACCGCTTGAGGAGCGGCCGGAAGGCAGCGAGGAGACGGTGGACGCCTTCGGGATCCCGTTCGTCGGTTTCCCGGTCGAGAAGCGCAAACGGCCGAAGGCCGGCGAGTGGGGGCACAAGCCCGTCTGGATCGAGCCGGACCCCAAGAAGGAGAGGTATCGAATCACCGTGCCGAACGTGCGCTCGTGGGCGGTCGGCGTAACGGAGTCGCTCGCGGACCTGATTCGGGTAGAGGACCTGCCGCAGATCCGGATCAACCCGAAGGAGACGCCGCCAGACGTGCGCGTGCGACCGGTCGTCGGCGGTGCGCCCGAGGCGGTGATGACCTTGGAGGAGGTCCGCAGAGAATGGCCGGTGCTTCGCACTGCGTTCCTCACAGCCGAGGAGCTGTACCACGAAACGAATCCGGACTCGGCGGGCGATCTCGGCGTCGGTCCCACCTTCGACGAGCTCCTCGAGGTCTCGCGTCGCTACCTTGAGTCGCGGGTGGTGCCGCTGGAGGCCGGTGGTTTGAGGAGCGACGTGCGCGATGTGGCGATCTACTACTGGCGGCGGCAGGCGATTGACGCGCTTGACACGGCCATCCGTGGTGCATGCGCAGCTGGCGTCGAAGCGGTGCCCATTCTCGGCAACCCCGAGTGGCTCGACTCGACGAACCTGCGGCGTTTCCAGTGGACCGGCATCGTCGCCGAGGGCAAGCGCTGCCACACCAACAGAGTGCCCTGCCACACGGAGCTGGAGAAGCGCTTCGCCGACTTCCTCGATACCGCCAAAGATGTCGTACGCTACTCCAAGAACGAGCGGATGGGGTTTTCGGTCACGTACTACGAGAGCAACCGGCCGCGCCAGTACTATCCCGACTTCATCGTAGCCGTTCGCGAGGCGGACGGGCGGGAGGTGATGTGGCTCGTCGAGACGAAAGGCGAGGTGCGGCCGAACACGGCGCTCAAGAGCGAAGCGGCGCGGCTGTGGTGTGAGAAGATGAGCGCCACCAGGTACGGGCAGTGGCGGTACCTGTTCGTCCAGCAGCGGAAACTTGAAACGGCGCTGGCCGCTGGCGCCCGGTCATTGGCGGACCTTGCCGATGCCCTTGTTCGGGCTCGCCCCGAGCCGCAGCTCCGCCTGATCTCCCTCGACGACGAGCGGGTGAAGCGAGAGGCGTTCAAAACGCTGCTTCCCCTCTACTCACTCAAGGCAGCAGCTGGATACTTCGGAAACGGCGAAGCAGTCGAGCCGGAGGGCTGGATCGAAGTCGATGGAATCGGGCGGCTGGACGAGCGGATGTTCGTGTGCCGGGCGGTCGGCCAGTCGATGGAACCGATTATTCGGGATGGGGACTATCTCGTCTTCCGGGCGAAGCCTGCCGGCACGCGGCAGGGAAAGATCGTCCTCGCGCAGTATCGTGGGCCTGCAGATCCCGAGACTGGCGGCTCGTTTACGGTGAAGCGTTACTCCTCGGAGAAGAAATCCGATGAGGAGGGGGGCTGGCGGCACACGAAGGTCACGCTATCGCCGACCAACCCCGAGTATGCGCCGATTACGTTGTCGGGCCGAGATGCAGGGTCAGTGGAAGTCGTGGCCGAGTTCGTGACCGTGCTTCGGCCCGTGTGAGTGCGCTGACTCCGGAAAGGTCGTGTGCGGTGGCCAAAGCCCCTTGGCAAGTCAACAGGAACCTAGGAACAGCCGAGGGAAGATCTTGCGTTCAGCCGACAACGAAACAAGCGTTCAGCCGGCGAGTGAGCTTGCAATCAGCCGATGGACAACCTTGCAATCCGCCGAGCCGCAAGGTTGCACTTAGCCGACAGCAAACGTTACAATCAGCCGATGCTGGACACGGGTTTCTATCCGCGCTTCGTCGCGGATCGGCTGGCTGAGGCGCTTGAAGACGCTCCGGCCGTGCTGATCCACGGCCCCCGCCAGAGCGGCAAGACGACGCTCGCCTAGGGCACTGGCCTGCGCGCAGGCTACGCCTACGTGAGCTTCGACGACGACGCCATCCGCAGCGCCGCGACGACGGATCCGATCGGCTTCGTCGCGGATTTGCCGGCGCGCGTGATCCTGGACGAGGTGCAGCATGTGCCGCACCTGTTCGCCGCGCTCAAGGCGGCGATCGACCGCGACCGGCGGCCGGGCCGCTTCCTGCTGACCGGCTCTACCAACGTGCTTCTCCTGCCGAAGCTCGGCGATTCGCTGGCCGGTCGCATGGCGATCGTGCACCTGCACCCGCTCGCGCAGTGCGAACTCGCTGGTGAACGCCCATCCTTTCTCGATCGGCTTTTCGGGCAAGGCTTCCCGATGCGCCCGTTCGAGCGTCTCGGCGCGGCGCTTCCCGAGCGCATCGTTGCCGGCGGCTATCCGGCGGCGGGCGCGATGGTACGAGACGTACGTCGAAACGATCGTGCAGCGTGACGTGCGTGAGCTCGCGTGGATCGCCTCGCTCGACGCGGTTCCGCGGCTGCTCGCCGCAGCCGCCGTGGAGACGGCCCGGCTGCTGAACGTCTCCGACCTGGCTGCGCCGTACCAGCTCAGCCGGCCGACGATCCGCGATTACCTGACTCTGCTTGAGCGCATCTTCCTGCTCGAGGAGTTGCCTCCCTGGTCCGTCAACCGCTTGAGCCGGCTGATCAAGACGCCCAAGCTGCATGTCGGCGATACCGGTCTCGCGTGCGCGCTGCTCGGCGCAGACGCCAAAACGCTCACGGCGGATCGCGCCCTGTTGGGCCAGGTGCTCGAGACCTTCGTGTTCCAGGAACTCAGGCGGCAGGCGAGCGGTACGAGCATCCCCTCGCGTTTCATCACTTTCGTGACCGCGACGGCTACGAGGTGGACATCGTGGTCGAGCGCGGGGCGCGCGCCGTCGCGGGGATCGAGGTCAAGGCCGCGGCGACGGTGACGGCAGCCGACTTTCGCGGGCTGCGCAAGCTCAAGGATGCCGCCGGCCAACGCTTCGTCTGCGGCGTCGTGCTCTACGACGGCACAGTGAGTGTATCGTTCGGGAACTCGTTGTTCGCCGTTCCCATCCGCGCATTGTGGGAGGCACTGTGAGCGCACCATTCACGGAGTCGGTCGTCGAAGAGGCCGCCCTGGCCCGGCTGGAGGCCATCGGCTGGGGATTGTTCACCTGCCTGCGCCGCACCGTGCAGCGGCGCGGCAGGTAGGCGGCCCCCGACCTATCGCCTTAAGGCGATACCCTCCTCTGGTCCCTTTCAGAGGGAGGGGGAGAAAGCTATTCCGATGTCGTACTGACGCGGCTGAGGTG
>DATMAN010000022.1 GCA_035560005.1 Burkholderiales bacterium
ACCGTGCGTCATCACCGCCTGCTGGCAGGCGTCGAAGGCGGCTTCGCCGGCGAGGTACTTCGCCGCGTTCGCCTCGGCGCCGCAGGGCCTGCCGTTGTCGTAGAGCCAGGCGGCCTTGAACACCATCAGGTTCGCCGCCTCCAGCGCCATCCAGTTCGCCGCGAGCGGATGCTGGATCGCCTGGTTCTTGCCGATCGGGCGGCCGAAGACGATCCGCTCCTTGGCGTAGCTCGCCGCGCGCGCAAGCGCGCAGCGCCCCAGCCCCACCGATTCTGCGGCGATCAGGATGCGCTCCGGGTTCATGCCGTGCAGGATGTATTCGAAGCCGCGCCCCTCCTCGCCGATGCGATCCTCCTCGGGCACCGGCATGGCATCGAAGAACACCTGGTTCGAGTCCACGGCCTTCCTGCCCATCTTCTCGATCTCGCGCACTTCGACGTAGCGCCGGTCGAGATCGGTATAAAAGAGCGAGAGGCCCTGCGTCGGCTTCTTCACCTCTTCGAGCGGCGTCGTGCGCGCAAGAAGCAGGATCTTCTCCGCCACCTGGGCGGTGGAGATCCAGACCTTCTGGCCGGAGATGTAGTACTTGCCGCCGCGCTTTTCGGCGCGCGTCTTCAGGCGCGTCGTGTCCAGGCCCGTGTTCGGCTCGGTGACGGCAAAGCAGGCGCGTTCGCGCCCGGCGATCAACCCGGGAAGCATGCGCCTTTTCTGCTCCTCGGTGCCGAACACGACCACCGGGTTGAGGCCGAAGATGTTCATGTGCACGGCGGAGGCGCCGGAAAACCCCGCGCCGGATTCGGCGATCGCCTGCATCATGATCGCCGCCTCGGTGATGCCGAGCCCGGCGCCGCCATACGCCTCCGGCATCGCGATCCCCAGCCAGCCGTCGGCGGCGAGCGCCCGGTGGAAGTCCTCGGGGAAACCGCCTTCGCGGTCCTTTTTCAGCCAGTACGCGTCGTCGAAGCGCGCGCAGAGCTTCGCCACCGCCTCGCGAATACGCTCCTGTTCCGGGGTAAAGGCGAAGTCCATCGTACTCGGTTCCAACTCACCGGATTGTGCCAGTTGCGCCGCGTGGGCGTGACCCTGGAGCGCGAAACCGCGGTCCGCTGCGCGTCCGGCGATTCACGGGGCCATCTCGCGAGGCTCAAGCAAGCGCACCCCTCGCCGCCCTCAGGGCTTCGACTCCCCCGTGGCGCGATCCGCGGGTCGCGCGAGAAGGCTCGCCACAATGGACACGGCCAGCACGATCGCAACGGCGCCGAGCATCCAGAGAACGGGCACCTTGTACAGATCGGTGATGAGCATCTTGATGCCGACCAGGGTTACGATCACGGCAAGGCCGTATCCGAGAAGGTGGAAGCGCCCTGCCATGTCGGCGAGCAGGAAGTACATGGCCCGCAAGCCCAGGATGGCGAAGGTGTTCGCGGTGAACACGATGAACGGATCGCTCGTCACCGCGAAGATGGCCGGAATGCTGTCCACGGCGAAGATGAGGTCCGTCACCTCGACCAGCACCAGAACGAGGAACAGAGGCGTGAATGCCCGCCCGCCGTTCTCGATCACCACGAAGCGCTCGCCATGCAGCCGGCTGGTGATGCGCAGGTGGCCCCGAAGCCAGCGCAACAGAACATTGGAGCCGAGATCGCTTGTCTGGCCCGTGAACAGGAACATCTTGACGCCGGTGACGACCAGAAACGCGCCGAAGACGTAGAAGATCCACGAGAACTGCTCGATCAGGAGGGCTCCAAGGTAAATGAGCACCGCGCGCATGAGAATCGCGCCGACCACTCCCCACAGGAGCACGCGCTTCTGAAGTTCGGGCGGTATCGAAAAGTAAGTGAAGATCGTGATCCAGACGAACACGTTCTCGACGGCGAGGCCCTTTTCGATGAGGTAGCCGGTCGCATATTCGAGAGTTTTGCGCGTAGCGATTTCGGCGCCGAATTGTCCCTCGAGGTACCACCAGAACCAGGCGCCGAAGGCGCCGGCCGCCACAATCCATACGACCGACCACCCAGCCGCCTCCCTCACCGAAACCCTGTGATCGCCTTTCGTTCGCAGAAGGAGGAAGTCCACCGCGAGCAAGACGGCGACGAGGAGGCTAAAGCCTACGTAAAGGAGCGGCGTTCCGGTGTGCTCGATATCAGTCACGAGAAGAACTCTCGACAGCGCGGTTCAGACCGCAATCCACACCTCGGCTACCCGAGAAGCTGCGGGTTCGATTGCCAAATCACCCACGAGAGCACCGAGGCGAATGTCACCCAGACAAGGTAAGGCACCAGCAACAGCGCGGCAAGGCGATTGACGCGCCAGAATGCCGCCGCGGTCGCGACGATGAGGGCCCAAAGCAGCACGATTTCGGCGAACGCCGCCGCACCTTCCCGCCACGCGAAGAAAAGCCAGCTCCAGAGCGCGTTGGCCGCCAGTTGCACCGCGAAGAGGCCCACCGCCAGCCTCGCCGCGGGAAAGCCTGCGGAGCGCCACACCATCCAAACGGCAACGGCCATCAGCGTGTAGAGCAGCGACCATACCGGACCGAACAGCCAACCGGGTGGCGCCCACTCGGGCTTCACGAGCTCCGCATAGAAGGACCGCGCTTGTGCGGATCCGAGCGCACCCAAAGCCGCCGCCGCGTAGGTGACACCCAGCGCCAGAATTAGCGCGACAAGCTGGACACCCACAGGCGGACGGTGAGCCGGCATGGGCCGATGCGGTCTAACGCTGTTTGCTGCCTCGCACGTGCCCGACTACCTTGGCAGGTATGGCGAGACACAACCGCAGCGGACGCTTCTTGACGATGCGCAGTCGCTACTGCACACGGCGGCCGGGCGCGAGGACCACTTCGCCCCTTGGGCAATCAAGCCGCGGAATCACCGCGGCCGGCACCGCACGCTTGCGGCCGTCGGTTGGTAACGCTTGCGAGCCGGAGCGCACTGCTCACGAGTTTACGTCCTCGAGTCGTACCCCGCGCCCGGCGCGCAAGCTGGCGCGCGCCCGCGCGATTCGATCGAGGAACCGCGGATCGTTCTCCAGGCGGTAGTCGAACCAGTCCTCTTCCGACCGGAACCCGATGAGAACGCCCGCGGGCTTCCCATGTCGGGTGATTACGATCTCACCCTTCTCAGCCTCCCTGAGATAACGAGACAGGTCATCCTTGACTGCCGCCAAGGGAACCTGCCTAGTTTTCACTCTGGGTCCGATTTTCCGTATTTCGCGAGCCATTCTGCAGCCTCCGATTTGAGAACGATCGCCAAGATCTCGACGCGTTCCTCCCTGACATCATAGAACACCCGCACCTCCCCGAGCCTTAGCCGATACTGAGGTTGCGCCAGCTTCTTCAGTCGTTTGATTCGACTACGGCTCTGCTTCGTCGGCTCGTGCCGAAGGTGCGTCTCAAGGCCGTCACGCGCGGCCGCGCGGATGTTGGCCGTCAATCCCTTCGGGTCCTCGACCGCCTGAGCTGCGAGAATGATCTTCAAGAGCCTTCTGGCTAGGTTATAGCCAAAAGGCAGTGGGCCGGTCTACGGTCAAGGTTCACCAGCAAGCCGCGGAGCGGACCGTCCACTGCGACCGGTTGTTGGCGGTTCTAACTCCAAAGCGTCCATTTCTGCCACTGTCACATTGGGATCCACGTGTGCGTAACGGGGTCGAACTTTTCGGGTCTGGGGGTATTCGCGATTTCCAAGAAGCGCCGTGCTACCGTTATCGCTGAGTCCTTCTTGGGCTCTTCAAAGTTGAGGGGCAATCGCGGGGGCACCAAACAACTCGGACACCCATGTCTGCAGCTGCATCTTTCGGCAATCCCGATTGCCAGCTCAATTATTGTCGGCCACACCTCAAGCGCCTTTTCTGCCACACCGATGCCGCCCGGCACGGTCTCGTAGAGGTACACCGCTGGCGGATGCCTAACAGTCGTCAGTGTGGCAAGGTCATGCCTGTCGCACGGGACGACGAAGGGCGCTCCAATGCGGAGCAGCTGCTCCACTCCGAATAGGTCGCGCACGTTCGTACTGCTGACAAGCATTGAGGTGTCTGTCAGCTCTAGCCAGAACCCTCTGACGTTCGACGAACGCGCGAGCTGGCTTCGCTCTTCGTGGAGGACCTCTCCCGAGCGGCTGTCAATCAACTTAAACCCCCCGAAGTTTTCGAAGACGGTGAGCCTGCCGTAGCAGGCAGCCAGATTCTCCGCGTACCGAAAGCCTGAGGAGATCTCGGCCTCCTGGACGACGGTCCAGAAAATGCCCTCACTGCGAAGGTACGGCTCGGCGTCCTCTAAGTGCACTTCGCCCGCCGCGTGCGCCGTCACCCGATACGGCTTCCCGAAGTGGTTGTAGATCGCCCCGACGTAGGCCTCCCGGAACAGATGCACGTCGGAGATCTCCCCGATCTGCTTACCCTTGTACACTAGCTGGTATGTCGTGCCCGAGCCGCCTCGGATACTCAGCCGCTGGTAGTTGGGTCTATGATTCCTGACAGGCCTCCTGTCGCGGATCGCGTTGCGGGCGAAATTGAAGAATGGCGTGCCCAAGTGTTTCCCAAGCTCGGGCGTGAAGTCGGCGCCACACTCGTGAACCAAGTACGGCAGGTGCTTGCCCATTAGTTCCTCGTTGTCGACGCCGATCAAGATCTCGTCGAGCGGCTTGTCGAGGAACGCGTCGATGTTGTTCGCGAAGAACCGGTCGAACGGGTTATTGAACGCGTAAAAGAGGACGTAGGCCTTCTTGTCCCACCCGCGGCCGACGCGCCCGATCCGTTGCCAAGCCGACAGCACGCTGTCGGGAAACCCCGCTAGGATGCACACGTCAAGTCGCCCGATGTCCACCCCGATCTCCAAGGCGTTGGTGCTGAAGACGGCCTTGAAACGGCCAGCACGGAGTCCGTCCTCGATCTCTCGGCGGAGCTCGGCCTCGTACCCGCTGCGGTAGGGCGCGATCGTCTCGGGTTCGATCCCGTAGTCCGCCGCATCGCGCTTGGCTCGGATGGCAGCCTCCTCGGCGAATCTACGGGACGGACAGAAAATCAGGGTGCTGAGGCCCTCCGCCACGCAGGCGAGCGCGGCTCGCGCGATCCGGAGCTTGTAGATCTCATGGAACTGGAAGTCGGGAATCCCCGGATTAATGAACGTGAAGTGACGCTCGGAACGCATGGCTGTGGTTGCGCGTACCAGCACGCACTTCCTACCTGTAAGCCGGGAAGCGTGTTCCTCGGCGTTTCCGCAGGTCGCAGTTGCGAGGACGACCTGTGGACGTACGCCGAGCTGTCCCAGCTTCGCGAAGAATCGCCGCAGGAGTAGAGCGACGTTTGTGCCGAAGTACCCGCGATACTCATGGATCTCGTCGAGGATAACGAGCCTAAGCCTGGTCAGAAAGTTGAACCACTGCTCTTGCCAGCCGAGAAAGCTCTGATGGAGCATCTCGGGATTCGTGAACAGCACTGCGGGGGGATGCGCCCTGAGAAGCCGTCGGTGCTCAGGTTCGAGATCACCGTCATAGATCCAGGACTCCAGTCGCCGCCTTGCCACCCCCTCCAGAGATCCGGCGATCTCCTCGAACTGGCGGCGCTGGTCGTTCGAGAGCGCCTTCATCGGATGAACCATGAGGGCGTGTGCTTGTGGGTCGTCCAGGAGCGCGAGCGTCAGTGGGATGTTGAAGCAGAGCGTTTTGCCGCTAGCGGTCGGGGCCTCGAGTACCACGTCGTCGCCGGCCCGGATGCGATCGATCGCTTCCGCCTGATGCGCGTAGAGTGCCTTGATGCCGTGGCTCGCTAGGGCTCTACGGACGGCTGGCGGAAAGCGGTCCAGATACGCATCAGGCGCAAGCTCCGGCGGACAGCTCGGAAGCACGCGGGTGATCACCGTATCGGCACGTCCGTCGGCAGCCACATCCCGCAAAGCGTCAAACTTGCGGAGGCTAGCAAGGAGATCGTCCATCGTCATTCAGGCTCCGACTACCGCATGCTTAGACCGTTCGTCCGCCCAACATGTTGTTCCCCGACCCTGCTCCTGTCAATCTATCGTCAAATCAGAATGTTGCCGGCACGCAGGAATATGTGCGGTCCGGGTTAAAACGCAGTGCACCGGCGCTGGTACGGTTGGCCGCGGCTGGCGCGTGCGACCCGGAACGGAACATAGGTAACGCACAGCACCATCGCACCACCGCTGCTGAAGCCACTCGGCGCCGGAGAGGTCATCGAGGCAGGCAAGGTCCTGAGCGACAACGCTGGCGGTGGGGGTCGTGCGCGCGTTCAGCTGCACGTGCGTGAGGCGTCGCTGCCGCGCGAGTAGCGAGACGGATCGCTTGCTGCAATTGGCGCTACGGTCACCCTGAATTTTGCTCTGCCCTACGGCGCGCGCGCTCGCTTTAAGCCTTGAGTGCCGCGTCGATGGATCTGGAGCCGAGCGCTGCCGCTCCTGCGCTCTTATCTCCAGGAACAAAAGAGGCTGCGCCGGCGCGACAGGCCCCGAAGCGGCCGACGCCCCTGTCGCAGCTGGAACGCTACCCCGCCCTCCGCACCCGCGCCGGGTCCTCGCCGTAGGGCGGCGAGTAGATCACGAGCACTTTCGCGCGTTCGCTCGTGACGATGAAAAGGTGCATCGCGTCGGCCGGAAAGAAGCAGGCCTCGCCCGGTTTCAGCTCGAACTGCTCGCCCGCGACCTCGACATGTGCCTCGCCTTCGAGCAGGTAGCACACTTGTTCGATGCCCGGGTGTGCGTGCGGCAGCGCCCCCTTGCCACGCTCGATCTCGCCCACCAGCACCTCGAGGTTCCTCGCGCCGACGGTCTCAGGGCCGATGAGGCGGAAGTTGCGCGTTCCGGTGTGGTTCGCCGGCGAATACGGCGTCACGTCCGAGGGACGTATCCGGTACCTCGGTCTTGTCTGCGCGCTCATGTGCGTGCCTCCA
>DATMAN010000023.1 GCA_035560005.1 Burkholderiales bacterium
CGCGCAAGCGCTGCTGCTCTCCGGGGCGGCGGAGCGGGAAAGCGCGGGAATCATCGCTGCGCTAAAGACGCTCATCGGCACTGCCGCGAGCGCGCCCGCACCGGTGGTGCACAACCTCGAGGGGGAAGACAGCCTTCCTGGAGACGACGCGAGCCTGGTAGCCAGCATCGTTACTGGCGCCGGCGCGCTCGGCGAGTCCACTCGCGTGGGCACAGAGATCAACAGCCATTCGATCGAGCAGCTCATGGACGCGCTGGCGCTGCAGGCGCTGTTCTACCGGCTCGACAACACCCTGACGCTGGCCCGGATCAAGGAGCTGAGCGATGCGGCGCAGAACATCGCCGGTCGCAGCGAGGAAACCCTCCTCGAAGCACTGCATGTCTTGCTGATCCCGGGCGGCCGCCTTTCCGAGCAGGGTCTGCAACTGCCGATTTCCGACGCTGCGGCGGGCTTCGACCGCTGGAACGGGAAGGGAACGATCGCCGCGCGAGATGCGTTTCACGCGGCGATTCTCGAACTCATCCAGCGCCTGGACCAGATCGAGGCGCGGGGCACGATGCTGCGTGTTGAATCTCTGGTCGGAAAGAGCGCGAACGATCTGGTGCTTGCCGCGACCGATCCCGACCCGACAAGCGCCTCGGCCATCGCCTATCGGTACGCGCTCAAGAATCTCAATCCCTTTGTGGTGACCGGGATCGATTACCGGAATCTGCATGGCGCCGCAGGCGAGCTCGACCTCCACGATCCCGTGCAGCGCAGCGGCTCGCTCACCCAGCAGTGGATCGAGGATCGGGCCACCTTTCTTGCGGTACAGATGGCGGCCTATGCGCAGGACAAGGACGTCGTTTTCGACATCGAAGACCGGCAATTTCTCGACCAGCCTTCCCAGGCCCGCCTTTACACCTCCAGTTTTTCCGACGACAACGGCCTGCCGATCCCTGCGCTGGGCTCGCGCAAGCTCGTGTTTGGCGGCGATCAGTCCGATCTTGTCCGGGGCGGCAACAAGAACGATCGGCTGTATGGAGGAGCGAGTCCGGACGTGCTTTCCGGCGGCGAAGGCGATGACTATCTCGAAGGCGGTTTCGGCAGGGATGTGTATGTCTACGACGCCAAGCGCCGGCTGGACGATACGCTCGGCTACGTCGAAACTCACGACGGCAACGACACGATTGTGGATGTCGACGGAGCGGGTGTATTGCGTTACGAGGTTCGCGATACCCTGCTTCCGACCCTTGTGCGCGTTATCGCCGATGCCAGGATCCAGGTGTCCGGGACTCAGTGGCGCAGCACCGACGGACGTTTTGTCTACACCAGGATTGTCAACGAAGCGGGCCGATATGACTTGCGGGTAGACCTGGAAACCGGCGGCAGCCTGTTGCTCAAGGACTGGCGCGAGGGCGACTTCGGCATCCGGCTCGGCAGCGCGCGTGTGACGCCCACGGCGCCGGATTCATATCGCTCCATCAATGGCGACGTGCATCCGGACGAGTACACCACCACCGTCAATCTCACTGCCAACGGCGCACTGCCGGAGCTTCCTCAAAACTGGCGACTGATCGGCCTTTCCTACAACTACGACGCCCAGAACAATCCGGTCTCAGCCACCTTGACCTATTACGTGGTCGACGACTTGGGTAATCCGATCGGATCGACACCGGAGCCGGATCGCACGGATTCCCTGTACGGCAGCGAAGGGCCGGATGTCATCCAGTCGCTCGGCGGGGACGACCTCGTATACGCTCGCGCCGGGGACGATCTGGTGTTCGGAGGGGAAGGTGCCGATGCGCTCGGCGGCGAGAGTGGCGCGGACACGATCTCGGGCGAAGCCGGTCTGGACCGACTCGATGGCGGGGAGGGCGACGATGATCTTCTCGGAGGCGAGGATGCCGACATCGTGAATGGCGGAGATGGCAAGGATCGACTGGCCGGCGGATCGGGAAGGGACCTCCTGTTTGGCGATGGAGGCGATGACGAGATCTACGCCGGCGACATGGTCGAAACTTTGGCGCTCTCGGCAAGCGTCAGGAGCGCCGAGACCCAGGCTGCGAGCGGATTGCAAGGCGAATGGCTGGACGGCGGCGAGGGTGCCGACATCGTGCTCGGCGGCGCGGGCCACGACCAGTTAATGGGCGGTGGCGGTGATGATGTGCTGGCCGGAGGCGGCGGCGACGACAACCTCGACGGAGATCTGCACGGCACCGCAGTCGATCGCGACCGCTGGCTAGTGACGCGCCAGATCGAGTCGACCGCCGGCGCGATCGTCTATCGACAGGTTTTCAACGATTACGCACAGTACGGCAGCAGCGCGAACGCAGGGCATGACATTCTGTACGGCGGTGCGGGAGCGGACTGGTTGTTTGGCAACGGTGGGGACGATCTGCTCGATGGGGGTGCCGATAACGATGTAGCCTTTGGCGGTGCGGGTGATGATGTCCTGCTGGGCGGTGGCGGCGACGATGTGTTGACCGGGGATAACGGCGAAGGGGCCGAGGGCTCGGGCGCCGATTTCCTGGAAGGCGGTGAGGGTGCCGACGTTCTGTGGGGCAATAGGGGCGACGACGTCTTGCTGGGCGGCAGTGGCGCCGACGAACTTTATGGTGGAGAGGGAGACGACGTTCTCCAAGGCGGTACCGGCGAAGACGTGCTAAGAGGCGGCCCCGGCAAGGATACCTATGTTTTCGAACGCGGGGATGGCCTCGAGGTCATCTTCGATGCCTCGACCGGTCCGAACGGTGTCGCCGAACGCAGCGTGCTCGCGCTGGGAGAAGGTATCACGCGGGAAGACCTCAGGTTCCGCACCGGTAGTCTCACGATCGACTTGGGCAACGGCGATCAGATTCGCTTCGCCGACTTCGATCCCGAGGATCCGGACTCTACTCGGGTCCTGGAATTGATCCAGTTCGCGGACGGCACGTCGATGACCTACCAGGACGTGCTGGACCGGGGATTCGACATCGACGGCACCGCCGGCGACGACAACGGCGAGACCGGATCCTCGCCGATGCTCGTTGGCACCGCGGTCGATGATCGAATCCGCGGCTTGGCGGGAAACGACGTTCTCGCCGGCCTCGGCGGCAACGACGTTCTCGACGGAGGAGCAGGCAGCGATCATCTTCAGGGCGGACCCGGGGACGACGCCTATATCGTCGATGCCGCGGACACGATCTACGACCCGGACGGACACAACAGCGTGTCCTTCGCGGATGCCACTGCTGCGGAAGACATCGATCTCGTCCGTACTGTGCAAGGCGGAACCGAGTATTTCTTTCTCTCGATCCGCGGGCACGAGCTTCTGGCGCAAAACACCTCTGAGCCTTCCTTCGTCTCCTTCCGCTTCTCGAACGGGACAAGTCTAAGCCATGCGCAGCTCCTCGGGCTGCGTCTGTTCGAGGATCGCACCGCCTCCGGCACCGAGGGCAACGACGTGATGTCGGGCTATGCGGGCAACGATCAGTTGGACGGCGGGGAGGGCAACGACGCGCTTTCCGGCTACCTCGGCGCGGATACTCTCATCGGCGGCAGCGGCGACGATATTCTGGACGGTGGAGCCGGTGACGACCAGCTCGTGGGCGGCTTCGGCTCCGATCTCTATGTTTTCGGTGCAAACAGCGGTTCCGACACCATCGTGGACCAGGGCAACACCGCAGCCGAAGACATGATCGTGTTCGGTGCGGGCGTCGCGCCCTCCGACGTCGCGCTCGAGCGTGCCGCGAACGGCGACCTTCGCATCGAACTTGCCGCCAGCGGCGAGCGCATCGTCATCCAGGGGCATTTCCTCGACGCGCGAAATCGCATCGAGCGCCTCCTGTTCGAGGACGGCACCGTCATCGACCGCGCCGTGCTCGACGCGCTGCAAGTGCCACCGATCATGGGCGGCGCGGGTGACGATACGCTCATTGGCACCCAATGGGCGGACACCATCGAAGGCCTCTCCGGCGCGGATGTCCTGGATGGCGGCGCGGGCGCCGACCGGTTCGTCGGCGGAGACGGCGCGGATACCTATGTCTTCGACTGGGGGATGGGTGCGGATACCCTCGTCGATACATCCGCCGAAGGAAGCACGCTGCGTCTGGGCGAGACGCTCGCCTTTGACAGCCTCTCCGCCCGTCGCGTGGGCGAGGATCTCAGGATCACCGTTCGTGGCACCTCCGACGGCGTGCGCATCGAAGGCTACTATGCTGCGCCGCAGACCTGGACAATCCAAGACAGCGCCGGCCAGACCACGACGGTCGATGCGCTCGTCCAGGCGACCGAGGCG
The DNA here is from genome assembly GCA_035560005.1 of Burkholderiales bacterium. Taxonomy (NCBI): domain Bacteria; kingdom Pseudomonadati; phylum Pseudomonadota; class Betaproteobacteria; order Burkholderiales; species Burkholderiales bacterium. The sequence continues at coordinate 4,259 of DATMAN010000023.1, forward strand.
CGGGATGCCGACCCCGTGCAGGCCTTGTGGGACGACTACCGATACACCATCCGGTCGGAGCTCGCAGCCGAGTATCGCAACCAGGGCTTCGCGTTCAGCGGGCCCGATCGGCTGCGCTACCGTTCGCTCGAAGGCAGCCGCATCAGTGCGCACGTCAGCATCATCGACCAGCTCATCACCACGGACTACCGCAACCTCTTGACGGGCGCCACGGGCAGCTTCACGCAACAGCATCACTCGGAGGCCTGGTCGCTGCCCCGGCCAATCGTCTGGGACCGCCAGGTCCACATCGTCGAGCACATCGTCCTGACCGACGATGCGCAGATCCTCCTTCCGTCCGGGGCGACATCCGAGACTTCGACCGCGGCGGTCGTGCTGGCCGCGACCTGGGGTGCGCCCTCCGGCACCTCGATCACCCGCATCTCCAACAGCGGCTACACCGACGGCGATTTCGTCTTCGCAACCGAGAACCGCACCACCGAATTCTCGGGGACTTCGACCGGGACGATCACGGGGCTCTCCGACCAGCCGCCCGACGCCACCGGCAACCCCTACCTGAGCGCCACGTCCGCGCCCGCGAACATCGCCAGCGACTTTCTTCAGGAACAGACCACGCGCACGATCGCACAGCTTCGCGCCGGCGACTCACCCAATACCATCGACGGCAACGGCTACACGGAGAGCATGGTCGACGCCGGCGCGGGCGATGATGTCGTGCTTCGCGCGGGCTTTCAGTACGGCGGCGCGGGAAACGACCGGCTCGAAGAAGGCCGCGTGCTGCTGGGCGGAACCGGCGATGACCTCCTGGCCCGGGGCACGTACATGGCGGGCGGGGACGGCAACGATCTGCTGCAAGGTTCGGACGAGATCAATACGTTCGCCTTCCGCGACGGCGAGAGCGGTCGCGATGTCGTCACGGACAGCGCTGACGCGAAAGACGCCTACAAGGCATGGTACTACGGCAACGTGCTGGGCATCGCGAACTGGCGGTTCCGCGACGAGCACGGTGGGCGCTACCTCGCGCATGCCGGTCCCACGGGAAGCGCCCCTTTCGATGCCGACTACGTCGTCTTCGACCTGGCGCAGCTCGTCGATCCGGCCCTCGTGGACGAAGCTGACTATCCGAGGATCGACAACGTCGACGACTACCTGGCGTTCTATGCCTATGTGCGCGCACACCCCGAGCGGGTGGAGTACATCCAGCCGCTGCCCGCACTTCCCGTCACCGGGGCGAACGACTACGCGGCGCTGCAGCCGCTGTATGCGGCCGGTGTGGTCGCGCTCGATACGGTCGCGTTGCCCGAGCGCGTGACGCAGGAGAACCTGCGGGCGAGCTTGGTGCAGGTTCCCTGGCGCTCGCCCGTCAGCGGGTCGATCGAAACCTATGCCGCCATCGAGATCGAACTGGGCGGCGGGCAAAGCGCGCGTTTCCTGCTCCCGCACGCCGAAGACGGCCTGGGCAGCGGCGTGGAGCAATTCCGGTTCGCCGACGGCACGGTGATTTCCACCCAGGCCCTGCTCGATCGCATCGCGCCGGAGGCGAGCCTCGATCCGCAGACCGCGGACAACGTGATCGAAGTCACCGCGGCGGACCTCGGCGTTTATGCGCCGAACACGGGCTATGTCATCGCGGGTCGTGCGGGGGATGACCGCATCACCGGTTCCGGATTCGGCGACTGGCTCTCCGGCGACGAAGGCAACGACCTGCTCTCGGGCGGTGGTGGCGACGACGTGCTCCTCGGGGGCGCGGGCAACGACAGCCTCGCCGGCGGCCCCGGTGAGGACGTGCTCATCGGCGGTGCGGGCGACGATACTTACCACTTCGGAACGGGAACCGTCGCCGACACGGTGGTGAGCGAGCACGGGGGCTTCGACGTCGTGCGCGTGGCGGACGGCTTTAGCGCGGCCGACATCACGCTCGCGCGAAACGGCGACGATCTCACCATCGGATTGAACGGCGGCGCCGATCGCATGACACTGTCCGACTGGTTCACGTCGCCCGAGCGGGTTCGCCGAATCGTCTTCGGCGACACAAGCGCGCTGGACGAGGCAGCCATCTCGGCAAGAACCGACCACAGCCTCACGGCGCTGGACGATTTCACCTCGGTCCAGGAAGACGCCGGCAGCGTGACCGGCAACGTGCTGGCGAACGACGTGGACTCGGAGCCTGGCGCCATCCTGCGCGTGAGCAACGCGGGCCAGTACGCCGGGGGCTACGGCACGCTGAGCCTTGCGCAGGACGGCAACTACACCTACACCCTCGACGTCGCAACCGGGCAATCGCTCGCGCAGGACGAGCGTCATATCGAGGCATTCGGCTATACGGTCGAAGACCACCTCTTGACCCGCGCCGAAGCAGTGCTGCAGATCGAGGTCCAGGGACAGAACGATGCCCCGGTCCTCGGGCTTGCCCAGAGCGCAGGCACCATCCGCGAAGACGGCAGCGCGCCGGCGTACGTGCCCGTCGGTGACTCGCTGCTCGTCAACGGCGGCTTCGAGACCGGGGATTTCTCGGGCTGGAGCTTGACGCTCGCCTATCCCTACTATCCGCACTCCACCGTGGTTGCTCGGATTGCGCCTCAGAGCGGAACCTTTTCCGTCGCCTCCGGACAGGTGGGCACGACCGACGTGCTCTCCCAGAGCGTGTCATCGCTGCCCGATCAGACCTACTTCCTGGAGTTCTGGCTGGCGAGCCTTACGCCGGTCGCTCTGCCCGGCGCCTCGTTCAGCGTGCATTGGAACGGGACCGTAGTGACCTCGTTGGTGGATGTGGTGCTGTCGCAGTACACCCGTTTCCAGTACACCGTGAGCGGCGCGGCGGGCGGATCTTCGCTCAGCTTCGTGATGCGAAACGACAACGACTATTGGCTCCTCGACAACATCTCGGTGCGCGCCGCATCCCTGGTCGACGTGGTGCAGGAAATCCAGCGGACGCAAGGCACCGTTCAGTTCTTCGACGTGGACCTGAGCGATGCGCACGTGGTCCGCGCGGCGCCGGCCGCCTCGGGCTACCTCGGAACATTCGCAGCGCAACTGCTCCAGGACAGCACCGGCACCGGCGCCGGTGAGGTGGGATGGCGCTTCGAGGTGAACAACGCGGACCTTGCCTTCCTCGCGGCCGGCCAGATCCGCACGCAGAGTTACGACATAACGATCGACGACGGGCACGGCGGGGTGGCCACGCAGACCGTGACGGTGACGATCACGGGCGCGGGTGCCGGCTCGAACAGCGCGCCGCTGGCGGCGAACGACGCGATCGCCACGCAAGAGGACGCGGGCGCAGTGAGCGTGCCACCGGCGAGGTTGCTGGAAAACGACGTCGATGCCGATCCCGCGGATACGCTTTCGGTCAGCGCGGTGACCGATTCCGCTGCGGGCGCCCGGGTCATGCTGCAGGGCGCGACCGTGACCTACGATCCCGGAGCGCTGTTCCAGAGCCTGCGCAGCGGCCAGACGGCGACCGACACCTTTATGTACACGGTCTCCGACGTTGCCGGCGCCACCTCGAGTGCGACGGTGACCGTGACGGTGACGGGAGAAAACGATGCTCCGGTCGTCGTGAGGCCGCTCGCCGACCAGGCCGTGATGGAGGACGCTGCGTTCGGTTTCGTGGTGCCGGCCGACGCGCTTGCGGATATCGACGCGGGAGACGCGCTCACCTACAGCGCGAGCCTCACGGACGGCTCGGCGCTGCCCGCGTGGCTTGCGTTCGATCCCGCGACCGGGACCTTCAGCGGCACGCCGAGCAACGCCGATGTCGGCACCCTCGGTCTCAAGCTGACCGCCACCGACACTGCGGGGGCCTCGGTGTCGGATGTGTTCGACGTCACGGTGGCCAACACCAATGACGCACCCGTCGTGGCGACACCGCTGGCCGATCAGAGCGTGACCGCCGGCTCCGCGTTCAGCTTCTCTTTCGGCGCCGGCGCCTTCGCGGACGAGGACGCCGGAGATTCGCTGAGCTACTCGGCTAGCCTTGCCGAGGGCTCGCCGTTGCCGGTGTGGCTTTCTTTCGACCCGGTGGTGCGCACGTTCTCCGGGACTGCCGGGGAAGACGACGTGGGATCGCTTCAGGTGTGGGTGACGGCCACCGATTCATCCGGCGCGGCGGTATGGGACGAGTTCAGCCTCCTTGTTCGTTCGCAGCACCTCACGCTGACCGGCACCTCCGGACCGGACACGCTGATGGGGGGAGCCGGCAACGACCTCATCGACGGCGCCGCAGGTGCCGACACGTTGATCGGAGGCCCGGGCAACGACACCTATTACGTCGACGACGCGGCAGACGTCGTGGTGGAGAACCCGGCGGAAGGCACCGACCTCGTCTACTCGACCGTCAGCTACACGCTCACAAGCGAGGTCGAGAATCTCACCCTCGCCGGAGAGGCTGCCATCAGCGGCATCGGCAACAGCCTGGACAACGTCCTTCTGGGCAATGCCGCCAGCAATACCTTGAGCGGCGGCGCCGGCAACGACATTCTGGATGGAGCCGCGGGCGGCGACAGCATGGCCGGCGGCGCGGGCAACGACGTTTACGTGGTCGACAACAGCGCCGACGTCGTCATCGAAACCTCGGGCCAGGGCACCGACACCGCCCGCAGCTTTATCAGCTACGCGTTGGGCGCCAACGTCGAGAACCTGACGCTGCTCGGCGATGCAGCCATCGACGGCAGGGGCAACGCAGCCGCCAACGTCCTGACCGGCAACTCGGCCGACAACGTGCTGAGCGGGGGCGCGGGCAACGATGTCCTCGATGGCGCGGCCGGCAACGACACGCTGGCCGGTGGTTCGGGGGCGGACACGATGGCCGGCGGGACGGGTGACGACCTGTATATCGTGGACAGCAGCTCCGACACGATCACGGAACTCGCGAACGAGGGCAGCGACACCGTGCGCAGTTCAGTCAGCCTCACGCTTGCCGCGAACGTCGAGAATCTGACTCTGACGGGAACCTCCGGCTTGAGCGCAACGGGTAACGCGCTGAACAATGTGCTCATCGGCAACAGCGGCAACAACGCATTGAACGGCGCTGCCGGCGACGATGTGCTCGATGGCGCGGGAGGGATCGACATCTTGAGCGGAGGCCGTGGCGACGACACCTTCGTCGTGAACGGCGCCACGACCCTCGTGGTCGAGAACGCCGGGGAAGGCAACGACACTGTTCGCAGCTCGGTTGCTTATGCGCTGGGGGCGAATCTCGAGAACCTGATCCTGCTCGGCAGCGCCGCGCTCAGCGGGGCGGGCAACGCGGCGTCCAATTATCTAGCGGGCAACTCGGCTCCCAACGCATTGTCGGGCGGCGCGGGCAACGACATTCTGCAAGGGCGTGGCGGCAACGACGTGCTCGCCGACGGCAGTGGCAACGCGCTGCTCGACGGCGGGGCGGGCGCCGATGCGATCGCGGGCGGCGGCGCCAACGAGCTTTTCGTCGGCGGGCTGGGCAACGACACGCTGGGCACCGGCGCGGGGGCGGACGTGATCGCCTTCAACCTGGGAGACGGTCAGGACACGGTGGGCCCCAGCTTGGGCGCTGACAACACGCTGTCTTTGGGCGGCGGGATCCGCTACGCCGATCTGAGCTTTAGCCGCAACGGCGACAGCTTGGTGCTCAATATCGGGGCAGCCGACCGGATCACGTTCGCCAGCTGGTATGCGTCGAGCGGCAATCGCAGCGTGGCGAACCTGCAGATCATCGCCGAAGCCATGGCGGAGTTCGACGCGACCTCGAGCGATCCGCTGCTCAGCTCGAAAGTCCAGAGCTTCGACTTCGCGCAGCTCGTCGCCGCCTTCGATGCCGGCGGTCAGGTGGGCAACTGGGCGCTGACCAATGCGCTGCTCGACGCGCATCTGGTGTCCAGCGACACGGCGGCCATCGGCGGCGATCTCGCCTACCGGTACGGTCTGCACGGCACACTCTCGGGCATCGGGCTACTTCCCGCCCAGGACGTGCTCAACGCCGTCCAGTTCGGCGCGGCCGCCCAGATGCTGCGGCCCCTGCAGGAGCTGCAGCAGGGCCAGATCCGGTTGAGCTGAAGGCGGACCCCGTGGCCGATAACGCGGCGGCGAAGCGGCGCGAACTGCTCGAGTTCTCGCCGCACCTGCTGGATCTGCAGACCGGCGCGCCCTCGCCGCTGCCGCGTGCGGTGGTCTGGACGCTGGTTGCGCTGCTGGGCGCCACGCTCACGTGGGCGGCGCTCGGCAGGCTGGACGTGATAGCGGTTGCGCAGGGACGCCTGGTGCCGCGCAGCTATCTTCAGGTGGCTCAGCCCGCCGATGGCGGGATCATCCGCGAGCTGCTGGTGCGCGAAGGCGAGCAGGTGAAGGCCGGGCAGGTACTGGCGCGCCTGGATGCTTCGTTTTCGGAGGCGGACAAACGCCAGATCCGCAACGAGCTGCAGTTGCGAAGGCTGCAGCTTGCTCGCATCGAGGCCGAACTGTCCGGTCGCGAACTGCGGCGCAGCGCCGGCGACCCGCCCGAGCTCTTCGCCCAGACGCTGTCGCAACTGCACGCCAACCGCCGCGCCTATGTCGACGCCCTGGAAACCCAGCGCAGCGCGCGCACGCGGGCCGAGCAGGAACTGAGAAGCGCCATGGAGCGCGAAGCCAAACTGCGGCAAACCGCGCCCATCTACGAGGCGCAGGAAAGAGGCTGGAAGCAGCTCGCCGAGGAAGGCTTCGCCGGCAAGCTCCTGGCGCTGGACCGGGAGCGCGCGCGAATCGAAAACGAACAGGAACTCAAAGCACACACTTACGCGATCGCCGCCTTGCGTGCCGCCATGCGGGAATCCGACCAGCGCATCGCCCAGATCGCTTCCGCCTATCACCAGAAGCTGGAAGCCGAGCGCGTAGAAGCCGTGGCCGAAGTCAAACGACTGGAAGAGATGTGGCAGAAGCAGGCGCTCAGGCACGATCTGCTGGAGCTGCGTGCCCCGGCCGATGGGGTCATCAAGGAACTGGCCACCCACACCGTGGGCGCGGTCGTTCAGCCCGGCACGGTGCTCTTCACGCTCGTGCCGCTGGACGAGCCGCTGCGCGCGGAAGTGTGGGTCGCCAACGACGACGTCGGTTTCGTGCGCGAAGGCCAGCCGGTCGCGCTCAAGCTCGCGGCCTATCCGTTCCAGAAATACGGAATGCTGGAAGGCAGCATCGTGCACGTGAGCGCGGACGCCTCGCACCCGCAACTGCCCGCTGGCGCCCCGAACCCGCAGCAGGAGCAATTCCGCTACCGGGCCCTGGTCGATCTGAAATCGCAGCGGCTCGAGCGCGACGGCTTCGTCCACCGCCTTTCTCCCGGCATGCAGGTCAACGCCGAGATCAGGCTGGGCCGGCGCACCGTGCTCGAGTACGTGCTCTCGCCGGTGCAGAAGGCTTTCCACGAAGCTGCGCGCGAGCGCTGAAATTCGCCCGCGCGCCCGCAACGATACGAACCGCGCGCAGTGTTGCAAGGCACGCCTGCGGCGGCTGCGCGCAAGACATGCTCCCGCAATCGGTCGGAGGGAGCCTGGCACCTTCGCAAGGCACACCGGTTTCGAACGAAGCTGCCCCTCATGAGGTTTTACTCCATCGGCCTCTTTAGCGTTGTCCTGCTGGCGGTGATCTATTTCGTGGGCACCTGGGTGCTGGTTGCCTTTGGCGCCTGGCTCAGGCGGCGCTGGAAGCGTGCGTGGTGGGCGATGGTGCCGCTTTTTTTGCTGCTCTACATCGCTCCGATCGCCGAGGAGCTGTGGATTGCCTGGAACTTCGGGCGGTTGTGCAGGCAGGACGCCGGGCTCTTCATCTACAAGACGGTGGAGGTCGAGGGGTTCTACAACGCAACCGGTGCCACGCTCGATCTGGTTCGACCGGGCGGATACCGCTTCATCGAGTCTTATTCCCGAGAGGGCAAGGGGGCGATACGTCTGACCTTTGGAGATGCCGAACTCGTGCGCCAGGCGCTGGCGCGCTACGGGCACGAGAATCCCGGCCAGGACGCCACGGCGCAGGACGTCATCCGGGTGAGGCTCGATGAGCGCACCGAGGCGCTGGTATATCCGAAAAAGGGGGAGAGCTGGCGCATCACCAAGCTGGATCGCCCCACTGCGCGGTATCACTACAGCTCCGACATCTACGGAACGCGTGCTGCCCACAAGATCACGCGCCAAGAATCTGTGGTCACGGATGTGGCTTCCGGTGAAGTCCTTGGACGTTACGTGGTGTACGGGCGCCGGCCGCCTTGGTTCTTTGTAGGCCTCGGTGAAGTGCCTTATTCGTGCGATGGGCCCGATGGTGGGCCGAACAGCAGGCACAACAGGCTTATCTACCGAGACGTGCTCAAACCGGTGAAGTAGGGGGGACCATGGCAACGATTCTTGACTATTACAAGTACGCCGCCCTTGCGACGGCCGCCTATGTGCGCCTGGGTACCAATCCGTGGGATGGTGCGACCTTTGCGGCCCAGGCTTCCGATCCTACGCAATCCGGCGGCCGCCTTCCCCTGTCCATTGCGCAGTATCTGTTCGATCCGCAGAACATCTACGGCAATCGGAACACTTGGTCGATTGCTCACTACCACGGCAGCGATGCTCCCCCAGACCCTGCGGGTGTGGCGGACGCCAGCGGTTTTGCCGCCACGCTGTTTGAG
>DATMAN010000024.1 GCA_035560005.1 Burkholderiales bacterium
TTGAGCAACCACCTGGCCGCTCGCGAACGCATCGGCGCGCCGCGCCAGGGCCAACTCGTCTAGGGAGGCTCCCGAGATGAAACTCGCATGGAAGCCGTGGCACGAAGTCGTTGCGCTGCGCGACGACATCAAGACCGGAGAACTGTCGCTCGCGGTATTCGCCGCCGACCTCTACGACGTCGTTCTGCAGAAGGGGCGGCGGAAGGTCTACGAGGACCCCGCTGAGTTCTTTTCGCTGACTTACCCCACCTACAATCTGCGCGAGCTCGTCAAGGACGTGCTGTCGCGGCTCGCCGGTCGGAGCGACAAGGCCTACCGCAAGCTCTCGATCAACTACGGCGGCGGCAAGACGCATACCCTGATTACGCTGCGCCATCTGGTGCACGATCCCGCGCGCCTGCCGGACCTGCCGGCGGTCAGCGAGTTCAAGGCGCATATCGGCTTCGAGTTGCCGACGGCGCGCGTGGCGGCGCTCTGCTTCGACAAGATCGACTTGGAGAAGGGCGTCGAGACACCCGGGCCGGACGGCAAATCGCGCATGCTCAAGCATCCCTGGAGCGTGCTCGCCTGGCAGCTCGCCGGCGCCGAGGGTCTCAAGTTCATCCACGCCAATGGCAAGGAAGAAGAGCGCGACACGCCGCCCGCCGAGCCGCTGCTTGCCGAATTGCTCGCGAAGCCGCAGGCCGAAGGGCTGTCGACGCTCGTCCTCTTGGACGAGGTCCTCATGTATCTGCGCGCCAAGATCGAGGCCGATCCTTCCTGGCGCGGCCGGCTCATGAGCTTCTTCCAGTACCTCACGCAAGCGGTGGTCAAGGTCGACCGCTGCGCCATGGTGGCGTCGCTGCTCGCCTCCGATCAGCGCAAATACGATGACTTCGGCAAGGAATTGCTCGCCGACGTATCCGAAGTGTTTGGCCGGCAGATGGAAGAGAACGTCAGCCCCGTCGGCAAGGAAGACGTGGCCGAGGTGCTACGTCGCCGGTTCTTCAAGCCCGGGTCGATCCGCGACATCAACGCATTCCGGGCGCAGGTGACGACCGCGGTCGGTAATATCGCCGCGCTTGACGAACGCACGCGGAAGGAGCGCGGCGCCGCCGAGGAGCGCTATCTCGCGAGCTTCCCCTTCCATCCCGACCTGACGGAAGTGTTCTACACTCGCTGGACTCAGCTAGACGGATTCCAGCGCACGCGCGGAATTCTGCGTACTTTTGCAATCGCGCTGCGCGACGCCGAGAAGTGGGACAAATGCCCGCTGATCAGCGCCAACGTGTTCCTGAACGAACCGGGTAAGGCGGGGCTTGCCGAAGCAGCGCGCGAGCTCTGCCTGGTTGCCAGCACCGAGCCGGTGGAGGGGCGACGGCAGGAATGGTCGACGATTCTTGAAGGTGAGTTGGCAAAGGCGCGCACGATTCAGTCCGAGGCGACTGGACTGCACCACCGTGAGATCGAGCAGGCAGTCGTTGCCGTTTTTCTGAATTCCCAGCCCATCTGGCACAAGGCTCTGACCCACGAATTGATCGTCCTGCTCGGCGGAACGCGGCCGGACAAGATCGAGCTTGAGAAGGCCTTGCGCCGCTGGACCGAGCTGTCCTGGTTCCTGGACGAAGTCGAAGTAGGAACGGCGGAGACCAATCCCGACGGGACGAAACAGCTGCCAAAGGCGTGGAGGCTCGGCAACCGTCCTAATCTCCGCCAGATGCATCATGACGCGTGCAACACGCGCGTGCCGCCGGAGCTCATCGAAGCCCAGCTCATTGATGCGACCGAGAAGCTCAAGTCTCTGACGCAAGGTGCCTCCGCGGCGGGCGCAAGGGTTCACACGCTTCCCGAAAAGCCAAGCGATATTCAGGACGATGGCGAATTCCATTTCGCCGTTCTGGGCCCGAAGGCCGCTTCGGACTCGGGCAAGCCGAGCGCCGAGGCGCGGCGCTTCATCGACGAGACGACGGCGCCAGATCGCCCTCGCGTCTATCGCAATGCCGTCGTGCTTGCGGTGCCGTCGCGCGACGGGCTCGAAGCGGCACGGACGCGCATCCGGGAATATCTCGGCTGGCTCGAAGTGCGGGAGCAGCTCAAAGGCCAGCCGATCGACCCGATCCGTGAACAGATGCTTGCGAACGAAATCGACAGTTCGCGCAAACGCATCCCGGAGGCACTGCAGCAGGCCTATTCCATTGTTGTGACGGTAAACGAAAGCAACGAGGTCCACGCATTTAAGATTACCGTGACTGAAGAGCCGCTGTTTACGACCATCAAGGCTGATAAGCGCTCACGCATTCAGGAAACGGCGATCAGCTCTGAGGCGCTCATGCCGGGCGGTCCCTACGATCTTTGGCGGGAGGGGGAGACGTCGCGCCGGGTCAAGGATTTGGTCGGGGCCTTCGCGCAGTTTCCGAAATTGCCAAAGATGCTGCGGCGCAAGGAGATCCTCGACACCGTCCTGCAGGGGGTGTTGGACGGCATCTGGGTCGCCCGTCTCGTTCGACCGGATCGGAGCGTCAGGACCTTCTGGCGCTCGGCGATTGACGAAGAGGCTCTTAAGGACCCTGGGCTCGAAGTCCTGTTGCCGAAAGCCGCAACGCTCAGCGATCTTCCTCCAGATCTCCTTAGCTACCGGAAGCTGCCAGGACTTTGGACATCAACAGAGATCGCGGTGAAGGATGTGCTCGACTATTTCTCGGGCGGACGAACCGTGGCGGTGCCGAAGGAAGGATACGAGGAAACCGCGGTCATTCCGAAATGCGAGTCTGCGATAGTCGAGGCGGAAATTGGCGAAGCGGTAGCCCGCGGCATTGTGTGGCTAACGAACGGGCCGGCATCGATTCTCGGCGAACCAGTTCCAGCGGGAGTGCTGACTCCGACCGCAACGCTGCAGCCACCGCCCGATCCAATTGCGGTGGACGAATTGATGGCCGAGTCCATTCCTGCCGCTTGGAAAGACGGCAGGACCAATGCCCTAGCTATTACCACCGCACTTTCAGCCAAGCGGGGCAAGACCCTGCCATGGCCCGTGATTCGTGCAGCAATTGACGCGGCCATCCGAGCTCGCTGGATCGAACTGGTGGATGACGGGGTAGCGTGGCCGTGCGAATTCGCCGGTGCCCAACACGTAGTCCTGCGCCTCCCTGAGGCGCGCCAGTTAGACGAAAAGCCGAGAGACTTTACGCCAAAGCCAAAGGGGTTGCTGATTGCCGAGGCGACGCTTCAAGCCAATGGCATTCAAGACCTGGCCGACCAAATCCCCGAGATTATGAGGGCGGCTGTTGGCCACGATCTTAAGTTCCACGTGCGCGTCGAGTTTGGAGGCGAAACGCCGCCTACATCTGAGACTGTTGACCAGCTGAACAACCTGCTCGCCCAAGTGTCCGAGGAGCTGAAGCTAAGGTGAGTTGCAAGAACAATGGAGTCCTGAGTTCAGGTCATCGTTAGCGCGAGCGGCACGCTCGCGCCTGGTCCCTCATGACCTGGTAGTCCGAAAGCATCTGCTCGATGGCCGAGCCGGCCGGCAGGCGATCGAGCTCATCGGCGGCGCGCTTCAGGAAGGGTTTGCTGTAGGCGGGGACCGGCGGGCAGACCACGCCCGCCGGCCGGTCAGAACGAGCCGTCGCGCATGCGGCGAGCAACGTCGTCGCGATCACGAGGGCGATCGTGCGCGGCATCCAGCATCCGGCGCTCGGCATCGGCGATTTCCTTCTGTTGATTGAGACGTTCCTCGAGGCGGCCGGCGTGCTCGCCGGACCGGCGGATGGCGGCGATGGCCGCAAGAGCTGCGACGACGGCGCCGATCCAGAGACCGAGCCGCCGCACCCAGGGAAGCGAGAGAAGCCACGAGATCATCGAGCTACCCCATCGCGCAGCTCGCGGGCGGCGCGGATGCGCTGCCACAGCGCCCATCCGGCACCGGCGATGATCAGCACGCCGATGACCACCCCAAAGATCGTGCCAGCCTGAAGATGGCCATCGGCGCGCTCGAGGTCGTTCACAAGCATTGGCAGGTTCTCGGCAACGACCGCGGCGCCGCTTGCCGCGGCGACCGTGCTGCCTTGGACGACGCCCGATTCACGCAGCGGCTGGATGTCGGG
>DATMAN010000025.1 GCA_035560005.1 Burkholderiales bacterium
CGGGCCGGCCGACCGCGCCTATCGGCCCGCCGATCTGGACGACCTTTGTGCATTTCTGCGTTCCCTGCCCCCATTAGAGCCCGTGCTCTTCGTAGGGCTGGGCAGCAATCTGCTGGTGCGCGACCGCGGGATTCGCGGAACGGTAATCTTCCTGCACGGCGCGCTGACCAAGCTGGAGCTTGTCGCGCGAGCGGGCGCTACGGAGATTTACGCACAGGCCGGCTTGGCCGCTCCAAAGGTGGCGCGGTTCGCGGCATTGCATGGACTCGAAGGCGCGGAATTTCTAGCCGGCATCCCGGGCACCGTAGGCGGCGCGCTGGCTATGAACGCGGGGTGCTACGGTTGCGAGACTTGGGACATCGTCACCCAGGTGTTGATGCTGGATCGACGCGGTGAGAAGCACGTGCGCGGACCAAGTGAATTCCGCGTGGCCTATCGCAGCTTGCAGCCGGCGACACCGCGCGAGGAATTTTTCGCGGCCGCTTGGTTGCGACCGCGATCGGGCGACGGCGAGCGTTCGCGCCGGCGCATCAAGGAACTGCTTCAGCGGCGGATCGCATCGCAGCCGCTCGACATCCCCAACGCAGGATCGGTGTTCCGCAACCCACCCGGAGACCACGCGGCGCGGCTGATCGAGTCTTGCGGTCTGAAGGGCGTTGCCATCGGCGCTGCGATGGTATCGCCCAAGCACGCGAACTTCATCGTCAATACCGGTAGCGCGACGGCGCGCGACATCGAAGCGCTGATCACGCGCGTGCAAGAAACCGTGAGCCGCGTGTGTGGAGTGGAACTCGAGCGGGAAGTCAGGATCGTGGGCGAGGCATGACCTTGAGCGGCGAGCGGTTCGGAAAAGTGGCGGTGCTGCTGGGTGGAACCTCGGCGGAGCGGGAAATTTCGCTGCTGTCCGGCAATGCCGTGCTGGCCGCGTTGCGGGAGGAGGGTGTGGATGCGCATGCGTTCGATCCGGCGCAGCGCTCTCTGTTCGAACTGGAACGCGAAAAATTCGACCGGGTGTTCATCGCGCTGCACGGCCGGCATGGAGAAGACGGCACGGTGCAGGGCGCCCTGCAGCTCATGCGCATTCCTTACACCGGAAGCGGAGTGCTGGCGAGCGCGCTGTGCTTGGACAAATGGCGCACAAAGTTGATCTGGAGGGCGGTGGGAATTCCCGTGCCGCGCGACGAGATGGTCAACAGCGCGAGCTCGTGGCCACAGGTCGCCGCGAATCTGCGGCTGCCACTGATCATCAAGCCGGTGCACGAGGGGTCTACGCTCGGCCTGACCAAAGTGGAGTCAGTGGCCGACCTTCCGGCGGCTTACACGCTGGCGGCGCGTTACGACACGGCGGTGATGGCCGAGGAGTTCATCGAAGGCCAGGAACTCACCGCGTCCATTCTTGGCGACCGGGTGCTGCCGCTAATCCGGATCGAAGCCCCTGGAGGAAAGTACGACTACCAAAACAAGTACTTCAGCGAACAAACGAAGTATCACTGCCCCTGTGGGATCCGCGCGGACTTGGAGTCGCGGATTCAGGAGGTCGCGCTGCAGGCGTTTCGGGTGCTGGGCTGCACGGGGTGGGGAAGGGCAGACCTGATCCTGAAAGCCGATGGCTCGTTTTTTTTCTTGGAGATGAACACCTCACCGGGAATGACCGGACACAGTTTGGTGCCAATGGCTGCGCGACAGGCCGGTTTGAGCTTCGGTCAACTGGTCCTGCAGATTCTGGAGAGCGCCCGTGTGGAATGACACGCGCGCGCTGAACCTCGTCGCTGGACTGTGCGTAGCCTGCGCCGCCGGGCTTGCCGCCTACGGCGCCGTGTGGCGCATGCTGCAGCTCGACGCTTTTGCCGTGCGCCGCATCGACGTGGTGGGCGAGGTCGCCCACCTTACGCGCGAACAGGTCGAAGCGGTGGCATTCGGCCACCTGCGCGGCAACTTCTTCACGATGGACTTGGAGTCGGCGCGCGATGCGTTCGAAAAGCTGCCTTGGGTACGGCGCGTGGAAGTGCGGCGATGCTGGCCCGACCGCATCGAGTTCGTCGTCGAGGAACACCGCGCGCTGGCGCGCTGGGGCAGCACTGCGCTCGTCAACGAATACGGCGAGGTGTTCGAGGGCGCGAGCAACGCTGCGCTGCCCACGTTCGAGGGGCCGGACGGATCGGCGCAGGAAGTCGTTCAACGCTACTTGGATTTCGGGCCGATGCTGGCGGCGATCGGTCGCCGCATCGAGCACATCCGGTTGAGCCCGCGCCGGGCTTGGCAACTCGAGCTCGACGATGGAACCGTGCTCGAACTCGGCAGGCAGGACGTCGAGCGGCGCTTGGCGCTGTTCGTGGCGGAGTACGAGCGCACCGTCGCGCGGCTCGACGCGGCGGGAGCAAGGATCGATCTGCGCCATGCGAACGGATTCTCAGTGCGCACAAAGCCAGACAAACGGAACGGGAACCGCGCGTGAAGCCGATCGAGTGGAACAGAGCGATGGTACTCAGTAAGAGCAGAGAGACCAAGAATCAGATCGTCGGGCTCGACATCGGAACTTCGAAGGTGGCCGCGGTGGTGGCGGAGGTCAACGGCGAAGGCGGCTTCGAAGTCATGGGAATGGGCTCGGCGCCCTCGCGCGGACTGAAGAAAGGGGTGGTCGTCAACATCGAGTCCACCGTGAACTCGATCCAGCGGGCGCTGGAAGAAGCCGAATTGATGGCCGACACGAAGATCCGCGAAGTCCTGACCGGAATCGCCGGCAGCCATATCAAGAGCTTCAACTCCCACGGCATGGTCGCGATCAAAGACCGCGAGGTCTCTCAGGCGGATGTGGATCGTGTGGTCGAAACGGCCAAGGCGATCCCGATTCCCACTGATCAGCAGATCCTGCATGTGCTTAACCAGGAGTTCGTGATCGACGGCCAGGAGGATGTGCGCGAGCCGCTGGGGATGAGCGGCGTACGCCTGGAAGTAAAAGTGCACATCGTCACGGGCGCGGTGTCTGCGGCACAGAACATCGTGAAGTGCGTGCGCCGCTGCGGGCTGGAGGTGGCTGATCTCGTTTTGCAGCCCCTGGCCTCCGCCGTGGCTGTCCTCTCCGATGACGAGCGTGACCTTGGCGTGTGTCTGGCCGACATCGGCGGCGGCACTACCGACATCGCGGTGTTTACCCAGGGCGCCATCCGGCACACCGCGGTAATCCCGATTGCTGGCGACCAGATCACCAACGACATCGCGATGGCGCTGCGCACGCCGACCAAGGAAGCCGAAGAGATCAAGCGTCGCCACGGCTGCGCGTTGCGCGAACTGGCGGATCCGCAGGAAATGATCGAAGTGCCGGGAGTCGGAGACCGTGGACCGCGCAAGCTGTCGCGCCAGACGCTGGCGGAAGTCATCGAACCACGCGTCGAGGAACTGTATTCGCTTATCCAAGCGGAGCTGCGCCGCAGCGGATTCGAGGAGCTGTTGTCTTCGGGAATCGTCATCACCGGTGGTAGCGCGGCCATGCAGGGCATGGTCGAGCTGGGCGAGGAGGTGTTTCACATGCCGGTGCGTCTGGGATTGCCGAGCTATTCGGGCGCGCTGTCGGAAGTAATCCGCAATCCGCGTTATTCGACCGCGATCGGGTTGCTGATGGCCGGTGTCCAGCAGCGACAGCGGCAGCACATCGCGAAGATGCAGAGCGGGTCGGTCAAGCAGATTTTCGAGAGGATGCGTAGATGGTTCGAGACCAATTTCTAGCGAGTTCGCCGTGTTCTGAGTTGCGCGATTCGATTTCTTCAATCACTTCAGAGAGGAGATGAGCATGTTTGAGATCGTCGATACCCAACCTCAGGAAGCTGTGATCAAGGTGATCGGCGTGGGCGGCTGCGGTGGCAACGCGATTGACCACATGATCATGGAAGGCGTGGAAGGCGTGGAATTCATCTGCGCCAACACCGATGCGCAGGCACTGAAGCGCAACAAGGCGAAGACTCTGTTGCAGCTCGGCGCCAGCGTGACGAAAGGCCTGGGCGCGGGAGCCAACCCGGAGATCGGTCGCCAAGCTGCGATCGAAGACCGCGAGCGCATCATCGAGCTCATCGACGGCGCCGACATGCTGTTCCTGACGGCGGGCATGGGTGGCGGCACGGGCACCGGAGCGGCGCCGATAGTGGCGGAAGCGGCGCGCGAGCTCGGGATCCTCACCGTCGCGGTCGTGACCAAACCTTTCGCGTTCGAAGGCAAGCGCCAGAAGGTCGCACAACAGGGGCTCGAAGAACTGTCGAAAAACGTCGATTCACTGATCGTGATTCCCAATGACAAGCTGATGCAGGTACTCGGGGAAGACGTGTCGATGCTTGAAGCCTTCAAGGCCGCGAACAGCGTGCTGCACGGAGCGGTCGCGGGCATCGCGGAGGTAATCAAGTGCCCGGGACTCGTCAACGTCGACTTTGCCGACGTGCGTACCGTCATGTCCGAAATGGGCATGGCGATGATGGGCTCGGCGACGGCTGCGGGGCTGGAGCGAGCCCGCCAGGCCGCGGAACAGGCGGTGGCCAGTCCGCTGCTGGAGGACGTCAATCTAGCGGGCGCGCGCGGCATCCTGGTCAACATCACTGCAAGCGCCGGCCTCAAGATGAAAGAAGTACACGAAGTGATGAATACGATAAAAGGCTTCACTGCGGAGGACGCGACGGTCATCGTCGGCACCGTAATTGACGACGAACTGGACGACAGACTGCGCGTAACCATGGTGGCGACGGGCTTGGGCAACCCGGTAAGCCGCCAGCAGCAGAAACCGCTGACCGTGATTCGCACCGGGACCGACCCATTGCGCGTGGAAGCGGGCTACGGCGACTTGGAAACTCCGGCAGTCATGCGCAGGCGCAGCCGAGACGCGGCCGTGGAGGCGATGAGACAGTCCGGGGTCGACTTGCTCGATATTCCTGCTTTCCTGCGCAAGCAAGCGGACTAACTGCCGACTTCTATTGCGACGCAAAAATATTGGATGAACAAGGTTTTACTGTGATAACCTAGCAACCCTTCTGAACTGAGGCTGTCGTCTCGCCGCCCACTTCATGATCAGACAGAGAACCCTGAAGAACATCGTTCGGGCAACCGGCGTCGGGCTGCATACGGGAGAAAAGGTTTACCTTACCTTGCGCCCGGCTGCGCCCAACACCGGAATTATCTTTCGCCGCGTGGATCTCGATCCGGTCGTGGAAATTCGCGCGAATGCGTACGCAGTGAAGGACACGCGATTGTCCTCGTGTCTGGAAGAATCTGGTGTCCGCGTGCAAACGGTCGAACACTTGATGTCGGCCCTCGCCGGGTTGGGAATAGACAACGCCTATGTGGATCTCAGCGCTGGCGAGGTACCCATCATGGACGGCTCGGCGTCGCCTTTTGTTTTCCTGATCCAGTCCGCTGGGATTGAAGAACAAGCAGCCGCCAAGAAGTTCATCCGTGTGTTGCAGACTGTCGAAGTACGGACGGACGACAAGTGGGTGAAATTCGAACCCTACAACGGCTTCCGAGTGGACTTCAGCATCGACTTCAAGCACCCGATCTTTTCTGCTTCCAACAAGCGGGTGGTGGTCGATTTCGAGCGCACCTCGTACGTGAAAGAAGTCAGCCGTGCGAGAACGTTCGGATTCATGCGGGAGGTCGAGAACATGCGCGCGCAAGGGCTTGCACTGGGTGGCAGTCTCGATAATGCGATCGTGATGGACGAGTTCAGGGTTCTCAATGCCGACGGACTTCGCTACGAAGACGAATTCGTCAAGCACAAAGCGCTTGACGCCATTGGAGACTTGTACTTGCTGGGCCATCCGTTGATCGGTGCCTATACGGCCTACAAGTCAGGGCACGCGCTGAACAACCAGCTTCTGCGCCGGCTTCTTGAAAGAAAGAACGCCTGGGAGTATGTGAGTTTTCACTCCCAAGACGAGGCACCCGCTTTTCTACGCGTTCAGGCAGCGGCCGCCTAATCCGCTGGTCAACGTCGCAGTCGCGTTGGCCTAGTGTGCGTTTCCACCGTGTTCCTTGATCACCGGCTCATTGGTTGCCGGTGGCGCCGCGGCCAGCCTGATGATGTAGCTCGTCACAAAGAACCCCACCGGTTACGTTCCACTTGGCAAATCATCGAGGTCTGGTTGTTATCGGCTTGATATTTTTGGTGTTTTTTGGTGCTTGAACGCTTCTTGCTGGGCATCTAGGGCAGGATCCTCATGGCTTGAAAAGCGAAGGGCAGCCCACTGTAGCGGCGATGGTGGCAGGCGCCCGGCGAGGGCCCGGAATGCAGTCCGAGCAGCACGCGAAACCGTTTTCTGTTTTATAGGCAATGGCTTAACGCGGTTTGTTACTTGCACTCTCACCTCTATTGAGGTAAGGTCCGCGGCATGGTGCCTTAGTGCCTGGCACAGTTTGGGGCCCAGATGCCGCACCTTCGCGGCGGCCGCGCCACTATCAGCTACCAATAGCAGCGTGCCGGTCGTGAGGGAGGCAGCCGAAACAGACCCGGCGAGTTCCGGGGGCAGTGCGGCGCGCAGCTCTTTGTTCAGCTGGGCCAGGCGCCGCGCCTGATGTATGACGGGCCGTAGTTCGGGCGTCGCTTCGATCAGGTCTCGGACAAGAACGGTCACTGGAGCAACAAGAGGAAAGCAGATGGACATTATTGTGGTTTCCAATCGCTTTACTCAAGCGCGCAGCTTTGCGGTGAGCGGGCCTCAAGTGGCGTTCCTGATTCTATTGTTTTCCTTGCTCGTGGTTTCACTGGCGGTCCTGCTGAATTATTTCTCGCTGCGTTACGCGGTAACCAATCAGAGCCCGTACCTTCGTTCGTTGCTCGAAGCGGTGCAAGCCGAGCAGTCCCGCCACACACAGTCCTATTTACGCGAAAGCCTCAATACCATGGCTGCCCGGCTCGGCGAAATGCAGGCCAAGCTGTTGCGACTGGATTCGCTCGGTGACCGGCTTACCAAGCTCGCGGGTTTGAATCCCAAGGAGTTCATGTTTGACAAGCCGCCCGCGCGCGGCGGTCCCGTGCCGAGCGGTGAAGCGCAAGAGCTGTCGATGGTCGACCTCGTGCAACAGATGGAGGTGCTGGCGCAACAGCTCGACGACCGAAGCGACAAGCTTGGTGTACTGGAGTCGCACCTGACGTTCGCCTACGCCAAGAAGCAGCTTCTTCCGACGCAACTGCCGGTATCCACTGGCTGGTTTTCTTCCAACTTCGGCTGGCGCATCGATCCCTTTACGGGTTTGAACGCGTTTCACGAAGGCATGGATTTCATGGCACCGGAAGGCACACCGGTGACTGCCGCAGCGGGCGGCGTCGTCGTGTACGCGGGAGAGCACCCCCAGTATGGTAATATGCTTGAAATCGACCACGGCAACGGCCTCGTAACCCGTTACGCGCATGCGTCGAGGCTTGAAGTCAGAATCGGCGACGTAGTCTTGCGCGGACAGAAGATTGCCGAGGTTGGAAACACCGGGCGGTCGACCGGGGCGCATCTGCACTTCGAGGTGCGACAGTGGGGTGCCCCGCAAAACCCAGCTCGCTTTCTGCAAGTGCGCGGTTGATCGGATCGCCGAGTACTGATTGATGTCTGAGAGGGGTGGGGCGAAGGCCCCGCCCCTTTTGTTTTGGTATCTTCATCTCAAATGATCACGTCCGTTCTCAAGAAAATCTTCGGCAGTCGTAACGACCGCCTTCTGCGGAAATATGGGCAGCTGGTTCAGCGCATCAATGCGCTCGAACCCGAAACGCAGAAGCTTTCCGACACGGACCTGCGCGCGCGCACGGAATCGTACCGGCAACGTGCGCGCAATGGTCAACCGCTGGACGAGTTGATTCCCGAGGCGTTCGCGACTGTCCGAGAGGCGAGCCGGCGGGTGCTGCAGATGCGTCACTTCGACGTACAGCTGCTGGGGGGCATCGCCCTGCACCACGGCAAAATTGCAGAGATGCGTACGGGCGAAGGGAAGACGTTGGTAGCGACCTTGCCCGCGTATCTCAACGCACTCGGCGGAAGTGGAGTACACATTGTCACGGTCAACGACTACCTGGCCAACCGCGACGCGGAGTGGATGGGCCGGATCTACCGCTTTCTGGGCCTTTCGGTCGGCGTGAACCTTTCGCAGATGGAGCATGCGCTCAAGCAGCAGGCGTACGCCGCCGACATTACTTATGGCACCAACAATGAGTTCGGCTTCGATTATCTGCGCGACAACATGGTGTTTCATGCTTCCGATCGCGTGCAACGCGGACTGACTTATGCAATCGTCGACGAGGTCGATTCGATTCTCATCGACGAAGCGAGGACGCCACTCATCATCTCGGGGCAGGCGGAAGACAGCACCGAGCTGTACGTCCGAATCAACGCGATTGCGCCAAAGCTGCAACGCTGCGCCAAGGAAGGTGAGCCCGGCGACTACATCGTGGATGAGAAAGCCCACCAAGTCCTGCTTACCGAGGCCGGGCACGAGCATGCCGAAGATCTCCTCATGAAGGCGGGACTGCTGCCGCCAAACGGGAGTCTGTACGACGCCGCCAACATTGCGCTTGTGCACCACCTGTACGCGGCCTTACGAGCGCACAACCTGTTCCATCGCGATCAGCACTACGTGGTGCACAACGGCGAGGTCGTGATCGTCGACGAATTCACTGGACGGCTGATGCCGGGCCGCCGATGGTCCGATGGTCTGCATCAGGCGGTCGAGGCCAAGGAAGGAGTCAGAATCCAGCGGGAGAATCAGACGCTTGCATCTATCACGTTCCAGAACTATTTCCGCATGTATCGCAAGCTCGCGGGAATGACGGGTACGGCGGACACAGAAGCGTACGAATTCCAGCACATCTATGGACTGGAAACCGTGATCATCCCGACGCACAAGCCGATGATCCGCGAAGACCGTATGGACAAGGTCTATCGCAGCATGAAGGAAAAATACCAGGCGGTACTCGAGGAGATCAAGGATTGCTATGCGCGCGCGCAGCCAGTGCTCGTGGGCACTACGTCCATAGAGAACTCCGAGCTGCTTTCCAAGATGCTCGAGAAGGAGCAACTTGCGCATCAGGTGCTCAACGCAAAGCAGCATGCGCGCGAAGCGGAAATCGTTGCCCAGGCCGGTCGCCCCAAGATGATCACGATAGCGACGAACATGGCCGGCCGCGGTACGGACATCGTCCTGGGCGGCAATCCGGATCCCGAAATCAACCGTGTCCGCAACGATCCCAATCTGAACGAGGCCGAGAAGGAACGCAAGGTCGCGGAAATTCGCGAGGAGTGGCGCAGGCTGCACCAGCTCGTCGTCAATGCCGGCGGATTGCACATCGTAGGTACGGAAAGACACGAGTCCAGGCGGATCGACAACCAGCTGCGCGGCCGGGCGGGTCGGCAGGGCGATCCGGGCTCGAGTCGCTTCTTCCTCTCGCTCGAAGATCCACTGTTGCGGATCTTCGCCTCCGATCGAGTGGCCGCGATCATGGACAAGCTGAAGATGCCCGAAGGCGAGGCGATCGAGCATCCCTGGGTCACTCGGGCTATCGAAAACGCACAGCGCAAAGTGGAGGCACGCAACTTCGACATACGCAAGCAACTGCTCGAGTACGACGACGTCGCCAACGATCAGCGCAAGGTGATTTACCAGCAACGCAACGAGTTGCTCGAATCGACGGATGTCTCGGAGACGATTCGATCCATGCGCGAAGGCACCGTCAAGGCGATCTTCGAACAGTACATTCCGCATGAAAGCGTCGAAGAACAGTGGGACATTGCGGGACTGGAGCGGGCGCTTGCCGCCGAACTGACGCTTCATCTGCCTCTAAAGAAGTGGCTTGAGGAGGACAGCAACCTGGACGAAGAGCGGTTGCTTCAGCGCGTGACAGAGGCGGCGCATAAACACTACGAGGACAAGATCGCTGTCTTCCCGCCGGAGGCAATTCGTCCGGTCGAACGCGCCTTGATGCTGCAAAGTCTCGATACCCACTGGCGCGAGCATCTGGCGGCGCTCGATCACCTGCGCCAGGGCATACATCTGCGAGGATATGCGCAGAAGAATCCGAAGCAGGAGTACAAACGCGAGGCATTCGAGCTGTTCGCATTGATGCTGGAAACGATCCGCAATGAAGTGACGCGCGATCTCATGACGATCCAGTTCCGCGGGCAGGACGAGGCGCAGCAGGTGCAGGAGAAACGTGCGGAGCTGAGAAACGTGCAGTTTCAGCATGCCGATTACGACGAAGCGCTCGGCAGATCGGCCGCGGACCAGGACACGGAGACCAGGGTCCAGCCGTTCGTGCGTAGCGGCCAGAAGATCGGGCGAAACGAACCCTGCCCTTGCGGATCTGGAAGGAAGTACAAGCACTGTCACGGGCGGCTGAACTAGGAAACGCACGAACCCCGATGCCAGTCAATCTCCAGGCACCGGAACCCGCGCAGCTGTGCGCCATTCGGGGACTGCGTCTGGGCGCGGCGGCAGCCGGAATACGCAAGCCGGGGCGCCGTGATCTGCTTCTCGTCACCCTGCCACCGAGGGCGACGGTTGCAGCCGTGTTCACGCGCAATCGCTTCTGCGCCGCGCCTGTTGTGGTTGCGCGGCGCCATCTGGCTACAGCGCCGGCACGTGCCCTGATCGTCAATACTGGATGTGCGAACGCCGGCACCGGCGAGACCGGAATCGACGCCGCGCGACGAACCTGTGAAGAAGTCGGTTCGTTGTTGAAGATCAAACCGGAGCAGGTGCTGCCATTCTCCACCGGTGTGATCATGGAGCCGCTGCCGCTGGACCGGATCCTGGCTGCTTTGCCGACTTGCGTCGCGTCCCTGGACGAGGGCAACTGGCTGGTGGCTGCCGAGACGATCATGACCACCGACACGGTGCCGAAGGCGGTTTCGCGCAGTGTCGAGGTCGGAGGCCGGACCGTCACGGTCACTGGGATCGCGAAGGGCTCTGGCATGATTCGTCCCGACATGGCCACCATGCTGGCCTTCATTGCGACCGATGCAAGAGTCGACTCTGAACTGCTGCGGCAGGTCCTTTCCTACGCGGTGGACAGAAGCTTCAACTGCATCACGGTCGACGGCGATATGTCGACCAACGACAGCCTCGTTCTGATCGCCACCGGGAGGGACGGGGCTCCGGAGATCTCGAGCCCCGAGTCGCCGGAATTCAAGGCGCTGCTGAATGCGGTCGTGTCTGTTTGTCTCGAGCTGGCCCAGGCGCTGGTGCGTGACGGCGAGGGGGCCACCAAGTTCATCACGGTAGAGGTCCGTGGTGGGATGAGCGAATCCGAGTGCCGCAAGGTAGCGTACGCGATTGCGCACTCTCCACTGGTCAAGACCGCTTTCTTTGGGTCGGATCCCAACCTGGGCCGCATCCTCGCCGCCATCGGTTGCGCGGGGATCGCGGATCTGGCCGTCGATCGCGTTGATCTTTATCTGGACGATTTGCTGGTGGTGCAGAACGGCAGCCGGGCGGTTTCTTACCGCGAAGAGGAAGGGCAGCGCGTAATGAAGCAGCCGGAGATTACCCTCCGGGTCGTGCTGAATCGGGGCACTTCCAGTGCGACGATCTGGACCTGCGATCTCTCAACTCAATATGTGAGCATCAACGCCGATTATCGGAGCTGATGTGACGTCCCTGGAAGACCTGCTCGAACGAATTGGCCGCCTGCTCGACCGGGTCGATCACCTCGTGCCGCAAGGCACTCGGACCCCGGATTGGAAGGCGGCCATGGCGTTCCGGTGGCGCAAACGGGGATCGGTCGGGACATTGCAGCCAGTATCGCACCCTCACCGGATCCGGCTCGCGGATCTGCAGGGAATAGACGAGCAGAAACGCTTGGTCGAGCAGAATACGCGCCAGTTCGTCGAAGGATATACCGCCAACAACGTGCTGTTGACGGGCGCACGAGGGACCGGAAAGTCTTCCCTGGTAAAGGCGATCCTCAACAAGTATGCACCAAAGGGTCTGCGGCTCATCGAAGTGGAAAAGCAGGACCTCGTGGACCTCCCGGACATCGTGGACGTGGTAGCCGATTCGCCTTACAAATTCCTGCTGTTCTGTGACGACCTGTCTTTCGATGCCGATGAGCCGGGATACAAGGCGCTGAAGGCGATTCTGGACGGCTCGATCGCCGCCACCTCTGAGAATCTGCTGATCTACGCGACGTCGAATCGTCGTCACCTTATGCCTGAGTACATGCAGGAGAACCTGGAAACCAAGTATCTGGGCGAAGAGATTCATCCTGGAGAAACGGTCGAAGAGAAGATCTCTCTCTCCGAGCGCTTCGGGCTGTGGGTTTCGTTCTACCCGTTCGATCAGGACGAGTATCTGCACATTGTGCGCTACTGGCTCTTGCGGCTCGGCGTGCGGAAGTTCGACGAAGAGCTCATTCGGCGGGAAGCGCTGCAGTGGGCGCTCATACGTGGTTCGCGCAGCGGCCGGGTTGCATGGCACTTCGCGCGTGACTGGGCGGGACGGCACAGGATCAGGGGCGATCTGAAGGGCGCGAGATGAGCGCACGTGTATAAGGAACCGGTCGAGGTCGCTGCCGCGGTTATCGAGCGCGGCGACGGCAGTTTTCTGTTGGCGCAACGCCCCGGCGGCAAGGTCTACGCCGGATTTTGGGAGTTTCCGGGTGGCAAGATCGAGCCCGGAGAAACACCGCTTGCGGCCCTGAAGCGCGAGCTGAGCGAAGAGCTGGGCGTCGGAATAGTGGCGGCGTATCCCTGGGTCACACGGATTTACTCCTATCCGCATGCCACCGTGCGCCTGAATTTCCTCCGTGTGACCGTCTGGACGGGGGAGCCGGTTGGACGAGAAGGCCAGAGCATCTGTTGGCAGCAACCGGGACGCCCTTCGGTCGGACCGATGCTTCCGGCGAATGCACCCGTATTGAGGGCACTGGAATTGCCGTTGATCTATGCGATCACCCATGCCAGTGGATATGGGATCGACGCGGCGCTGCTGCGACTTGACGCCGCGTTGGCGCGCGGCGTCCGGCTGGTTCAGCTCAGAGAAAGCGAGCTTTCCCAGGGGCAGCTCGAGTACTTCGCGGCGGAGGCCATTGCACGCGTTCACCGTGTCGGCGGCCGAGTTCTGATCAATGGAGACGAGGTACTCGCGAATCGGCTCGGAGCGGACGGTGTGCACCTCGCTTCGGCGAAGCTCGCGACTGCACGCGAGCGCCCCCGCTGCGAGTGGTGCGCTGCCTCCTGCCACGATCGAGCCGAGCTCGACATGGCGCTGCGCTTGGGCGTCGACTTCGTTGTGCTGGGCCCCGTCAAGCCCACGCCTTCTCATCCAAGCGCCCGCACGCTCGGCTGGGACGGGCTGGCAAAGCTGTCAAGAGGCTATCCGCTTCCAATCTACGCTCTGGGCGGATTGCGACGATCCGATCTGGCTCAGGCGCGAGCGCACGGTGCGCATGGTCTTGCGATGATTCGCGGCGCGTGGGAAGAGCAGAGCAACCCTGAATAGGCTGCCACGTATTGCACTCGCTGGCGCGGTTACGCTCGCATCCGCGACCTCGAACGGCAAGCCCTCTTAACGCGGGCGTGCTTTACCCAGAACCCGTCTGGTCCTGCCCCGACTTGGCGTGCTCCTCCTCGGCCTGGGGGATCCGATAGCTCTCGCTCGCCCATTGTCCAAGATCGATCAGCTTGCAGCGCTCGCTGCAGAACGGCCGATAGGGATTGGACTGCTGCCACGTGGTCGGAGTCCCGCACTGGGGGCAGCTGACCGATCGCAGATTGGGTTTGGATTGACTCAAGAATCGCTCAAAGATTGCAGAAGGTCAGTTCAAAGGCTACGTCCTCGGTGCTCGTGCGGCGCTGGCTCCCGGAGGCCTCGGTAAATCGGACGTTGAGCGCGTACTTGTTCGCGCTGATCTCGGGAATGCAGTCATAGCTGCGGGACAGGCGCACGCGTATCAGCTGCGCCAGCCGACCCGCGAGCATCTGCTGGTACACGCCCTGCTGAGCGACCTGCTGGCTGGTCTTGCCACTCTCGCGCAGCAGCTTGAGAATGACCCGCACGCCGTTGCGGATGGGCACAAAAGGTGCGAGCCAGTTGTGCAGGTCAACGCGTCGCTCATGTGCGTCGCGGTTGAGCCAGAAATGATAGGAAGGCAGATCGAACTCGCATACCCCTCCGGGGATAGCGGAGCGCTGCTTGATGCTCATGAGCCAGTCGTTTTCACGCAACTCCTGGCCGGTTTTCCCGGAAGCCAGAAACAGGTCCGAAACGCTCCTCTCGATATCGGAGAGCACGCCCGTGAGCGCTTCCTGCGACACCGACGGGTTATTCCTTAGGAATTCGAGCTGATGCTTCTGCCGTTCGAGTTCCTGCATCAGGTCGGACTTGAGGTCCGCACGGCCTGCAACGTCCAGGATCTCGAACAGCGACAAGAGCGCGACGTGATGCTCCTCCGGGTCGTTCTTGGCGGCAAAGTACCCCACCCGCTCGTACAAGTCCTCGAGTCGGAGCAGGGTGCGGATTCTTTCGTTAAGCGGGAACTCGTAGCTGATCACGTCGCCGGCACTGCCCGAGTCGCGCCCTAGTATCGGCGAAACGCCTGCAAAAGGAAAGACCGAATCCCGCCCAATCATCGTTTGTCGCGGCGCGCCAGCTCCAGGTATTTCTCATGTAGAGCGCTGATCGCCGGAATCAGCGCTTCAACCGGGCCGTCGTTTACCAGAACGTCGTCCGCTTTCACTAGGCGCTGCGTTCTCGAGGCCTGGGCACGCAGGATCGCCTCGACCGCACTTCTCTCCAGGCCGCTGCGACGCATGACGCGCTCGATCTGAAGCTCTTCGGGACAATCCACTACCAGGATCCGGTCAGCGATATCGCGGTACGCCCCGGTTTCAATCAGCAACGGGACCACCAGGACGACATAGGGAGCGCGTGCCTCTTTTTTTAGCTCCTGCTCGACTTTGGAGCGGATAGCCGGATGGAGCAATGATTCCAGGCGCAGGCGCTCGTCCGGAACGGCGAACACCCTTTCCCGCAGGCGTGTGCGGTCCAGAGTGCCGCTCGGGGTCAAGATCTGCGGACCGAAGGCCGCGACGATCGCCGCTAGCGTCGGCTCCCCGGGCTTGGTAAGGGCGCGTGCGATTGCATCGGTGTCCACGATCCCAGCGCCCAGACGCCCGAATTGCTCGGCCACCGTGGTCTTGCCGCACCCGATTCCGCCCGTCAGCGCAACTACGAACGGCATGGTCTCAGCGGAACAGCTGCAGGTAGGTCCGGTTCAGATACTCGCCCCAGAGCAGCGCGATGAGCCCAGCTGCGGCCAGGTAGGGCCCAAAAGGGATGGGTGTGCCGCGCTTATGCCGCTTCAGCGCGATCAACGCAATGCCGACGGCCGCGCCGACGAACGATGAGAGCAGTATCACGAGCGGAAGCATCTTCCAGCCCAGCCATGCGCCGATCGCACCGAGCAGCTTGAAGTCGCCGAAGCCCATGCCTTCCTTGCCCGTCGCCATCTTGAACAGCCAGTAGACCGACCACAGGGACAAGTAGCCGGCCGCCGCTCCGATAACCGCTTCGAACAGCGGAGCGAAGGTTGCTCCTAGGTTGAAAAGCAAACCGGTCCAGAGCAGCGGCAAGGTAATATCGTCGGGCAGGAATTGGGTATCGATGTCGATGACCGTCAATGCGATCAGCGACCAGGCGAACAATGCAGCGCCGAGCGCCGCCAGGGAGAAGCCGTACCGCCAGGCCAGATAGCCGGCGGTGATCCCGCTGATCGCTTCCACGATCGGATAACGGGCCGATATCGCCGTGCCGCAGCCCGCACACTTCCCGCGCAGCCAGAGGTAACTGATCACGGGAACGTTCTGCCAGGCGCGAATTCGGTAACCGCATTTCGGGCAGTGCGAGCCTGGCACGATCAGGTTGTAGCGCGTGGTGGCTGGCGTGCCGCGCAACGCGGCTGCGCAATCGGCGGACCCGGATTCCTCGGCCAGTTTCGCCGCCTGTTCTCGCCACTCGCGCTCCATCATGCGCGGCAGACGGTGGATGACCACGTTGATAAAACTACCGACCAGCAGACCGAATACCCCGGCTACGGCGGCAAGCGCTCCGGGGTGCGTTTGGAGAAAAACCAACTCGTACATCCTTGTCTCGAGTGTCGCGGGTCGAAGCCGGGAAAGCCGACAAAAAAGCGCCCGCGCATTGCGCGGACGCTTGTTGATCTGCAGCCCCGTTACACCGCCTGTCCCATCTTGAAGATCGGCAGGTACATGGCGATGACCATGCCCCCGATCAGCACCCCCAGCACAACCATGATCATGGGCTCCATCAGGCTGGACAGCGCCTCGACCGCATCATCCACCTCGCGCTCGAAGAAATCCGCTACCTTGCCCAGCATTCCATCCAGAGCACCGGACTCCTCTCCGATCGCCACCATCTGAACCACCATGCTGGGGAAGACCTCGCTGTTTTGCATTGCCACCGTCAGGCTCGTCCCAGTGCTTACCTCGCTCTGGATTTTCTTGGTGGCTTCCAGGTAGACATAGTTGCCAGCGGCGCCGCCCACCGACTCGAGCGCTTCCACCAGTGGCACGCCAGCCGCGAACATGGTCGACAGTGTCCGCGTCCAGCGCGCGATGGTCGCCTTGCGGATCACCGGACCGAAGATCGGGAGCTTCAGGAAAAGCCGGTCCATGACCTGCTGCATCCGCAAGGAACGCTTCCAGGTGTAGAAGAAGAACCACACGCCGAATCCAACTCCCCCGAAAATCGCCCACCAGTACTTGACGAAGAAGTCCGACATGGCCATGACCAGCAGGGTTGGCCCCGGCAAGTCGGCACCGAAGCTAGTGAACAGCTCCTTGAACGCCGGAATGACGAAAATCATGATCACCGCAGTGATGATGAAGGCGACCACAATGATCGACACGGGGTAAAACATGGCGGACTTGATCTTGCTCTTGATGGCCAGAATCTTTTCTTTGTAGGTCGCGAGCCGGTCGAGCAGGCTGTCCAGAATACCGGCCTGCTCGCCAGCCTGGACGAGGTTACAGAACAGGGCGTCGAAATACAGCGGATGCTTGCGGAAGGCCGCCGTCAGGCTGTTGCCGGTCTCCACCTCGTTCTTGATGTCCATGAGCAGGCGGGCCACCGCAGGGTTGGAGTGACCTTTGCCCACGATGTCAAATGCCTGAAGCAGGGGAACGCCGGACTTCATCATGGTCGCCAGTTGGCGGGTGAAGAAGGTGATATCCTTTTCCGTTACCTTGCCGCCGAGCCCGGGGCGCTGACGCTTGACCTTGAGTACCGTTATTCCTTGCCGGCGTAGCGTCGAGGTGACCACCGTCTCTCCTCCGGCGCGCATCTCGCCTTTGAGCAGCTTGCCTGCCTTGTCCTTGCCTTCCCAAGAGTAGGTATATTCCTTGACGTCCTTGCGGAATGCAGCGGTTGCCGTTGCCATGTGCCAGTCCCCTTCTGAATCGCCTATTCGTTGGTGACCGCCTCGATCTCTTCGAGCGAGGTCACCCCTTGCTTGACTTTAAGCAGCCCCGACTGGCGCAGATCGCGGATGCCTTCCTTCTGCGCCTGTCTCGCGATGTCGAGCGCATTACCATTGGTCATGATGATCCGGTTCATCTCCTCCGATATCGGCATGACCTGATAGATGCCGACCCGGCCCTTGTAACCGGTACCCTTGCAGTTTTCGCATCCCACCGCATGGTGCGGTGTCCAGCTGCCATCGAGATCCGCTGCCGCGAAACCCGCTCTGAGCAAAGCCTCCCTCGAAATTCGGCCGGGATCTTGCACTCCTTGCACAGTCGGCGCGCTAGGCGCTGAGCCGTGATGAGTATGACGGAACTCGCGATGTTAAACGGCGCGATGCCCATGTTGATCAGCCGTGTCAGCGTGGTTGGTGCGTCGTTGGTGTGCAGCGTAGAGAGCACGAGATGCCCGGTCTGTGCTGCCTTGACCGCGATCTCGCCAGTTTCGAGCTGCTCCACGAAAGAGATCCCGGCGCTGCTTGCCTGGGACTGGAGTGAGTCCGCGTCCCGCTCTGGGATCAGGCCGCGCTGCACCATTGCGCGCCCCAAGCCGGTCAACGCACCATGAACGCTTGCTGCAACCATCTAGCCGGGAGCCAAACTAGAATTATGCTGAATAATGCACCCTAAGCCGGTGCTTGTAAAGGAAAAAGGAGCTGAACTAGTTGCTGTCCGCAGGTGGCAGGAGACGGACCGATTTGATTACGCGGTCCTGGGTTTGCAGGATCTCGATCGGATAGCCGGCGAGCTTTACCGAGGTGCCGGGCTCCGGGATGGTCTGTAGATGCTCAAGGATCAGCCCGTTGAGCGTTTTCGGCCCATCGAGGGGGAACCGGTAGCCGAGTTTGCGATTGAGGTCACGCAGCAGGCTCGCGCCCTCCACGACGATGCTTCCGTCCTCGAGTCGCTTGAAGCGCGCCGTCTGCAACGGCGACTGGGTGGTAAACTCGCCGATGATTTCCTCGATGATGTCTTCGATCGTGACCAGGCCCATCAGTTCGCCGTACTCGTCCACGACCAGGCCAATCCGGTCCCGGTGCTCCTGGAAATTCTGAAGTTGCGTCAGCAAAGGCGTGCCCAGGGGTATGAAATAGGGTTCGCGCAGGACTTCATTGATCGCCTCGGCGTCGATCCTGCCGCCCTCGGACACGTTGAGGAGCTTGCGCACGTGCACAATCCCGAGGACTTCGTCCAGCCGCCCACGATATACGGGAAGCCGTGTGTGGTTGCAGGTCACGATCTGGCGGTGGATCTCCTCCGGGGGCGCTTCGATGTCCAGCGCTTCGATCTGGTTGCGTGGAACCATCACGTCCTCCACGGTGATCGCCTGGAGGTCGAAGAGGTTGAGCAGCATGTTCTGGTGCTTCTGCGGAAGGAAGTTGCCGCCTTCGAGCACGAGCGTGCGCAGCTCTTCGAAGCTCAGAGCCTGGTCTTGCTCCGTCGGTACCTTCAGCCGCATCACCCATAGCATTCCTCGAACGAAGAGATTGAAGAATCCGACGATGGGATAGGCGACTCGCAGGAGCGGCGCAAGCACGAAGCTCGCCGGGAAGGCGATGCGCTCCGGATAGCTGGCGCCGATCACCTTGGGCGTGAGCTCGCTGAAGATCAGAATTGCAGCGGTGACCGCCAGCGTACCGAGCGTGAGCGCCAGCTCGCTCTCTCCAAACAGGCGAAACGTGATAACGGTCACCAGCGCGGCGGCCGCCGTGTTGACGAGGTTATTGCCGAGAAGAATGACGCCGAGGAGACGGTCGGTGCGCTCCAGCAGCCGCGCAGTCAGCCTGGCGGCCCGGTGACCCGTCTTTGCCAGATGCCTCAACCGGTAACGGTTGAGGGCCATCATGCTGGTTTCCGAAATTGAGAAGAACCCGGATATGACTAACAGAACGACAAGCGCCGTGAACAGCGCGTTGAGCGAGATCTCGTCCAAAGCGATACATCCGTCGGATAGAGATGAACCCAGTATCGAGGCGCGCTCGCGCGCGTGTCAAGCCGCTAGCGCTGCAAGATGACTTCGATCACGAACCGGCTGCCGATGTAGGCCAGCACCAGCGACAGAAAACCGGCCAGCGTCCATCGGGTCGCGATGCGACCGCGCCACCCGTAGAAGGCGCGTCCCGCGAGCAGCGCACCGAAGATGATCCACGACAGGATCCCGAAGACGGTCTTGTGAGTCAGTTGAAGCGGAGTACCGAACAACTCCTCGGAAAACGCCACTCCGCTGACCAGCGTCAGTGTGAGCAGTACGAATCCAGCTCCGATGATGCGAAACAGCAGCTTCTCCATGGTGAGCAGCGGCGGCAGTGTCTGCAGAAATGGTGGCATATTGCGCGCGTGCAGCCGGCGCTCGACCACGGCCATCAGCAGCACATGCAGCGAGGCGATCGTGAATAGGCTGTAGGCGAGCAGTGCGATCAGCAGATGTACCTTGAAGGCCAGCAGATGCGTATTGCTCAGGGGTCGGGCCGCAGGCAGCGCAAGAGGCAGCAGCGACAGCGCCGCAGCTGCAGGGAGGACCAGCAGGTTGAGTGCGTCCAGCCGATAGAAAAGGCTTCCGACGCCGTAGATCAGAACCGCGAGCGCTATGATCACCGATACGGCATTGCCCACGCCCAGGTAGAGTCCATCCGGGCGCAGCATCGACTGCGCGAGCACGGCAGTGTGCAGCGCTAGGGGGACGAACAACAGCAGCCGTGCCGCCTTGCG
Source organism: Burkholderiales bacterium (assembly GCA_035560005.1). Classification (NCBI taxonomy): domain Bacteria; kingdom Pseudomonadati; phylum Pseudomonadota; class Betaproteobacteria; order Burkholderiales; species Burkholderiales bacterium. The sequence goes on from DATMAN010000025.1 coordinate 20,202, forward strand.
ACGATCGACGGCGAAGGCGTCGCCGTTCCCGGGCATCGTGCGCCAGAGATAGGCCGCCAGCGCCGCATATCCGGCGCTGGCGAGAAGATGAAGTAGAATGGAAGCCATCGGTCCGGAGGCAGGCAGTCTACCTCATCGGACTGGCGCAAGATGTTGACCTTGCTGCTCTGGGACGTTCATGCTTGGGCTGCAGCGGGCAGAGATTGCGATGCACATCTCCCATGGTTCTTGGAGCTTTGCGCGGTCTGATTACCTTCTCGGTCAGAATTCGCGACCGCTTTTCTTTCTACCGACACCGCTGACATGCTGGACGCGTTGACGAATCGGCTTGGCACTCTCGTCAGGACCCTGCGTGGACAAGCGCGCCTCACCGAAACCAATATCCAGGACGCCTTGCGGGAGGTGAGGATCGCATTGCTTGAAGCGGACGTGGCCTTGCCGGTGGTGCGCGAGTTTGTCGCGCGGGTCAAGGAGAAGGCCATCGGCCAGGAAGTGCTTGCCAGCCTGACACCCGGGCAGGCCTTGGTAGGTGTGGTGTACCGCGAGCTCGTGGCCCTGATGGGACGGGAAAGCAGGGGCCTGGATCTCGCGACCCGGCCTCCCGCCGTGATTTTGATGGCCGGGCTGCAGGGTTCGGGCAAGACCACGACCAGCGCGAAGTTGGCGAGGCTACTCAAGGAACAGCACAAGAAGAAGGTGTTGCTGGCAAGCTGCGATGTTTACAGGCCCGCAGCCACGGAGCAGCTGAAGACGCTTGCCGGGCAGGTCGCCGCGGATTTCTACGACGCGGCACCGACCGAGCGCGATGCGGAAGCGATCGCGCGCGGCGCCTTGAGCCATGCGCGGCGGCACTACCACGATGTGTTAATCGTCGACACGGCCGGGCGGCTCGCTATCGACGAGCAGATGATGCTCGAGATCCGCGCACTTCACTCGGCCATGGAACCCGTCGAGACCCTGTTTGTGGTCGACGCCATGCAGGGCCAGGACGCCGTCAACGTCGGCAAGGCTTTTGCGGAAGCCTTGCCGCTTACCGGGATCGTCGTGACCAAACTGGACGGCGACGCGCGTGGCGGGGCGGCGCTGTCGGTTCGACACATCACCGGACGGCCGATCAAGTTCGTAGGGATTGGAGAGAAGACAGCGGCGCTGGAACCGTTCCATCCGGAGCGAATGGCTTCGCGGATTCTCGGCATGGGCGACGTGGTCTCGCTGGTCGAAGAGGTACAGCGCAGCGTCGATGTCGGGGAAGCGGAAAAGCTCGCAAGAAAAGTCAGATCGGGCAAAGGCTTTGATCTAGCCGACTTCAGGAATCAACTTTTCCAGATGAAGAGAATGGGTGGGCTTGATGCGCTGCTCGACAAACTGCCCGCGCAGCTGGCGCAGGCCGCGCAGTCGGTGCCCACCGATGAGAGAGTCATCAACCGCACGATCGGCATCATTGATGCGATGACGCCGCAAGAGCGGGCGAAGCCCGAAATCATCAAAGCTTCGCGCAAGCGGCGCATAGCATCCGGTGCCGGGGTGTCGGTTCAGGAGGTCAACCGGTTGCTCAGTCAGCACGAGCAGATGCAAAAGATGGTGAAGATGATGGGCAAGGGCGGATTGCAGAAGATGATGCGCGGAATGAGAGGCATGCTGCAGGGAACACGCTGATGCGGGCGTGGCAGTGTGCTCAGGCGCAGTTGCGTGAACAGGTGGATCATGAAAATCTGGAAGTTGGCTATTGTCTCAGTTGCCTGGGTGGCAGCCTCCACTGTGCATGCCCTGGATTACGAGCGTGAAAAGCGCTGGGCGGAGCAGATTATTCCTGCAATCCTGGTCGGCGAGGTGGTCTGGATCAAGCAAGCCAATGGTCACGAGTTTCTCGCCATCTACACCGAGGCGGAGAAAGCGCGCGGCGCGATCATTGTCGGTCATGGACGCGGCTGGAATCCGGACTTCGAACTCTACGGGGCGCTGCGCGTGAAACTTGCCGAGCAAGGCTACAGCACCCTTGCTATTCAGCTGCCGGTGCTCGGGCCGGGAGCCAAGGTCGGGGACTACCTCCCGACCTACACCGACGCGGTGGAACGCTATGACCTAGCGGCCAGGTATCTCACTGACAAGGGCTTCAAGAACATCGCCATCGTATCCCACAGCCTAGGCGCGACCATGGCCAATCAGTACCTCATCAGGGTCGACAAGACGCCGGTGAAGGCATGGGTGTTCGTTGGCATCATCAACGGCCTGGAAGAGATGTTCAGGATCAAGATCCCCGTGCTCGACGTGTTCGGAAGCAAGGACTGGGAAATCACCCAGGTCGGCGCCTATGAACGCAAACGTCAGATCGACAAGGTTCCCGGCTCTCAGCAGGTCATCGTGCAGGATGCGCTGCACTTCTTCGAAGGCAAGGAGGACGAGCTCGTGAAGGTGGTTGTGGCTTTCCTAGACCAGCAGTTTGGCGCCGGGCTTGCCGGCGCGGCCCCGCGCTGATTGCCTTGCGCGGGAAGGAAAAAGGCGTAGAATCACGCACTTTGCTTTTCTGGGGTATTCCCATGGTTGTCATTCGGCTGGCCCGCGGAGGTGCTAAGAAGCGGCCCTTTTACAACATGGTCGTTGCCGACTCGCGCAGTGCTCGCGACGGGCGTTTTATCGAGCGAGTGGGGTTTTATGATCCGAAAGCGCCCGAAGGACACGAAAGCCTGCGCGTGGACATGAACCGGCTCGCCTACTGGCAGAGTAAGGGGGCGCTCTTGTCGCAAACCGCCGCGCGCCTCGTCAAGCAGTTCAGTGCCACGGTCAAGGCTTGATCGGGTAATCGTCATGGGGCGCATTGGCGCCCCGTTCGGAGTAAAGGGCTGGGTAAGAGTCCAGCCGTACACGAAACGAAGGAACGGCCTGCTGGCGTATCCCGAGTGGTGGATCGCTGGCCCCGAGGGCTGGCAGGCATACGCAGTGGCGGAAGCCGCCGAACACGGCAGCGCACTCGTCGCACGCCTGGCCGGATGCGATGACCGGGACGCAGCCGCGGCACTGAGAAACCGCGAGATCGGAATTCCGCGCGCTCGCCTGCCGGAGGTACCTGGTGAGCATTACTGGGCTGATCTGCTCGGGCTAGAAGTGATCAACGCCCGAGGGGTGTCGTTGGGTCGCGTCGTACGCCTGATGGACACCGGGGCAAATGCGATCCTGGTCGTGTGTGACGAGAAGGAACGCCTGATCCCGTTCGTCGAGCGCGTAGTGCTGGCGGTAGAGCCCGATGCGGGAAACATCGTGGTCGACTGGGAAAGAGACTATTGAAGGCCGGCCATGAAGCGCTTCGATGTCATCACGCTCTTTCCGGAAATGTTCGACGCGCTCACCCGCTGCGGTGTGACGCAGCGGGCGCGAGATCGGGGACTGTACGAGCTGGTAACTTGGAATCCGCGCGACTACGCCCATGGGGCCTACCGCAGCGTCGACGACCGTCCGTACGGTGGCGGGCCGGGAATGGTGATGCAGGCCGAGCCGCTGGCCAAAGCGATCCGGGCGGCGCGCCAGCGCCAAGCCAGCTGCGGGGTTCGTCATGGCCGCACGGTGTATCTGTCCCCGCAGGGCCGCTTGCTGGACCAGAAATTTGTCGAGGCACTGGGGCAGTACGAGGGTTTGGTGCTGATGGCAGGCCGCTACGAGGGCGTGGACGAACGCGTGATTGAGGCAGAGGTGGACGACGAGGTTTCGATCGGCGACTACGTTGTCTCGGGCGGCGAATTGCCGGCGATGGTTTTGATCGACGCGATCGTGCGGCGCTTGCCGGGTGCGCTCAACGATGAGGCGTCGGCGCAGCAGGATTCGTTCGTGGCGGGACTGCTGGATTTCCCGCACTACACGCGCCCCGAGATCTTCGAGGGCAGGCGGGTACCGCAGGTGCTGCTTTCGGGCAACCACGCGCAGATCCGTCGCTGGCGCTTGAAGCAGGCGATCGGGCGCACCTGGCAGCGCAGGCCGCAATTGCTCGCAGGCTTGGCGCTCGACAAGGAACAGCAGGAACTGCTGGCCGAGTACCGGTCGGAAATGGCGGAACTGGAAAAATCGGGAGCTTGAAATGGATCTGATACGCACCATCGAACAGGAAGAGATTGCCCGCCTGGGCAGGAACATTCCGGATTTCGCGCCTGGGGACACCGTGGTCGTCAACGTGAACGTGGTCGAAGGCGACCGCAAGCGTGTGCAGGCCTATGAGGGAGTCGTCGTGGCGAAGCGTAACCGGGGGCTCAACTCCTCGTTCGTGGTTCGCAAGATGTCCTCGGGCGAGGGTGTGGAGCGCACGTTCCAGACCTATTCGCCGCTGATCGCCAGCATCGAACTCAAGCGGCGCGGCGACGTGCGTCGCGCCAAGCTCTATTACCTGCGGGAACGCTCCGGCAAGTCTGCGCGCATCCGAGAGAAGCTCGAAGGCGGCGGGGACAAAACCGCCGAGTCCTAAATCCTGCTCGGGCGCGACTGAATCGGCGCGCGGGCCGCTTTCTTGTTTACACGATCCGGCTTCGATCGCTGAGCAGCAGCTGGTGGATGTAGCTCTGCAGAAGCAGCGATTCGGTGGCATGCAAGCCCTCGAAGCGCACGCCATAGCTGTGCACTTCGCCGCCGTTGCGCTCGTCCCGGTAGCGGCGCACGCTCTGCACCTCCGCCTTCGGATTGAGCTTCACTTCGTAGCCCTGCGGCTCCAGCTTGAAGGCGAAGAAAACCTGCAGCCGATCGCCTCTGTCGCCGATGTCACGCGCGCACTCAAGCTGGGCGCCGGTGACGCTCAGATCGCCCAATGTGCAGGACACCGGATTACCCTGAGGGTCACGCTGCGGGTTGGCGGCCGTTGCGCGCAAGCCCACCCGCACCCGTTCCGCACTGCGGATCGGATTGGCGCGCACCGACTCCGGATAGGCAAGATGCAGATACGGAAAGGGTGTGCGGCACGCCACCAGTACCTTGGTGGAGAAGGCATAGATGCTGCGGCCTGAGAACGCGCGCACGACCACGGTCTCGTTCTCCCGGATCTCCACGGGCGTGCCTCGAACTGACGGCGTACGCACCAGCACGCTCAGCTTGGGCACGTAGCCGATGACGGTCGTGAAGTGGTGCGTCAGCCCCGCGTCGGAGCTGAGCTCCATCTGCAGGCGGTCGCCCGTGCGAAGCTGCATCTGCTCGAAGGAGCAGGTCTGGAAAGGCGTCGCGGTCTGACCGTTCATTCGATCTGGCCCGGGTATTCACGCGCAGTATAAGGCTTCGCGCCGCAGCCGGCTCGCCGGCCCCTGTTAGAATCCGCCACCGATTCGACTCATTTGCGACGCGCACGAGCGTCGCGATAAAGGCCGGGGCTGCGAGTGGCTGCAAGGATCGTGCTCAGAGTTGTCTTGCTGGCAGCAGCCGCGCTGGCGATGGCCGGCTGCGGTGAGAGGCAGAACATGCTCTCCATCGTGACCGGAGGCACGGGCGGCGTCTACTATCCGCTCGGGGGCGGACTCGCCAATCTGCTTTCCGTCCGGCTCTCCGGCTATCAGGTTACTTCGGAGGTCACCGGCGGCTCAGTGGACAATCTCAAGCTGGTCGCCGCCGGCGCCGCGGATATCGGCTTCGCGATGGTCGATGCCGCATGGGACGCCCTGAACGGCCGCGAGAAGTTTGACGGGACGAAACTGCCCATCCGGACGCTGGCCGTCCTGTATCCCAATCACATGCATGCGGTGACGATCGAGGCCACCGGCATCCGGTCGATCGCGGAGCTAGCCAATCGGCGGGTCTCGGTGGGTGCGCCCGGCAGCGCCACGGAAGTCATGGCGCTGCGTGTTCTGGAGGCATATGGAGTGGTCGACGCAGTCACCAGAGAGCGCCTGTCGGTCGCCGAGTCGGTCAATGCAATCAAGGATCGCAAGATCGAAGCCTTCTTCTGGGCCGGAGGCCTGCCTACGGCCGCGGTCACGGATCTTGCGACCACGCCCGGGGTGCGTTTGCGATTGCTGGACCATGGTGAGGCAGTGGTGCGCATGAACGCGAAGTACGGCCCCCTTTATGCCGAATCACACATCCCGCCCGGCATCTATCCCGGCGTAAGCGCCGCGGTGCGCAATGCCGTCGTATGGAACATCCTTTTCGTCAGCGCGTCCATGGACGAGACCTTGGCCTACGAAGTCACCAGAACCCTGTTCGAGCAACGCGACGCACTGATCTCGGTGCACAAGGAAGCCGAGCGGATCACGCTTTCCAACCAGACGCGGCACCTCTCCCCAATCCCCTTCCATCCCGGGGCGGTGCGTTATTTCCGCAGCCGGGGCGTGAGTCCGGAATAGTAAGGCAATGATTCCCCGGGATGCGCAGCGCCTGGTTCGGCAGGAGCACGGCGGCGGACGGCGGCTCACAGGGCCGAGCGCAAGGATCGTGGCATGGCTTGCCATCGGCACCTCGCTCTTCCACTTGTATGCGGCCTACGAGGTGGTGCCGGCCACCATCCTGCGGACGATGCACGTCAGCCTGATGCTCGCCCTGTGTTTCCTGGTCTGTCCGCCGCTCGAGCACCAGCGGGACGCCATCAAGTGGGGGGACTGGCTGCTAGTTCTCGCCAGTTTCGGCGCCGCAGGCTATCTGATCGTCGGCGGCGACGCACTGCGTGACCGGGCGGCTGCGCCCGGCACAGCCGACCTTCTGGTCGGCGCCGGCCTCATCGGGCTAATCCTTGAAGCGGTGCGCCGTGCCAGCGGCTCGGTCATGGTGGCGGTGGTGGGTGGCTTTCTGCTCTATGCCGTCGTCGGTCCCTATCTGCCCCCGCCCTGGACACACCGCGGCTACGGCCTGGAACGCATCGTTGGCCACATGGTGATGACGCTCGAGGGCATCTACGGTTCGGCCGTCGACGTGTCTTCGACCTTGATCATCCTATTTACGATCTTCGGCGCCTTCCTGGCCGCTTCGGGCGCCGGCAAGTTTTTCATCGACTTTTCCATTGCCGCGATGGGTCGGGCGCGAAACGCGGCTGCGCGCTCCGTCGTGCTGTCTTCTGCCCTGCTGGGTAGTGCATCGGGAAGCGGCGTGGCCACGACGGTCACGATCGGCTCGGTGGCCTATCCGATGCTGGCCAAAGCCGGCTATCCGAACAACGCGGCAGGCGGATTGCTTGCGGCCGGTGGCCTGGGAGCGATCCTCTGCCCACCGGTGCTGGGCGCAGCCGCTTTTCTGATCGCGGAATTCCTCAAGATCTCGTACCTCGAAGTCCTGCGCATGGCGGTGATTCCGGCGGCGCTCTATTATTTGTCGCTGTTCCTGATGGTTGATTTCGACAGCCGCCGTTTCGCGACGCGAGCAACACATGCGGAGGCGCCGGCCCTCGCTTCGCTTCTCGCGCGCGGCTACTACTTTGTGCCGATCGTCGTGATCGTTGCGCTGCTGATTGGCGGATTCTCGCCCATCATGGCAGTGTTCTGGGCCACCGCGGCCGCGCTCGCCGTCAGTTGCCTGCGCAGCGAATCGCGTCTCGGATTCCGGAAACTGGGTCAGGCACTCTCCAACGGCGCAACCGGCGTGATCAACGTCGCCGTCACCTGCGCCGCTGCCGGGATCATCGTCGGTGTGGTCACTTTGACTGGACTGGGGCTGAAATTCTCCTCCATTGTCATCGGTTACGCCGGTGGCAATTCGTTCCTCACGGTGGCCTTTACCGCGCTGGTCGTCTGGGTGGTCGGCCTGGCTGTCCCGGTCACCGCGTCCTACATCATTTGCGCGGTCATCGCAGCGCCGGCGCTCACCGGGGTCGGGATCCCCGAATATGCGGCCCACATGTTCATCTTCTACTATGCCGTGCTCTCCGAGGTCTCGCCGCCCACGGCTCTTTCTCCGTTCGCCGCGGCAGCAATCACCGGCGGTGATCCTTATCGCACCACGCTGCAGTCTTGGAAGTACACTCTGCCGGCGTTCGTCGTCCCCTTCATGTTCGTACTCGAACCCGCCGGGGTCGGACTGCTCCTCAAAGGTCCGCTGGCGCAGGCGAGCCTCACCATTGCCACGGCCGCCGCCGGGATTGTGGCGCTGGCGGCCGGCGTGCAAAACTGGCTCAGGCGCGAACTGCTGGCGGTAGAGCGCGTGCCGCTCATCGCCTCCGGGCTGCTGCTCGTCTATCCCGGGCAGTGGAGCGATGCGGCCGGTTTGGCATTGTTGATCGCAGTGGGGATTGTTCATTGGGTTCGCACGCGGACCGCGCAGACAGCTTGACCCAAGGCTTCGACGCGAAACTGGCGGCCCCGTTCGCGGTGATCGGCGTGCGCGTCGCCGGCGAGAAGCTCACCGAACTGGTGTATCTGCCACGCGAGGCGGCCCCACTCGCGCCGCAGACGCCGTTCGCTCGCGAAGTGTGGCGCCAGCTCGTGGCCTACCTGGACGATCCGCATTTTTGCTTCGATCTGCCTGTCGAGCCACGCGGCACAGAGTTTCAGCGCCGGGTCTGGAACGTGGTGTGCGCCATCGCCTGCGGAACCACCCTGAGCTACCAGCAGGTGGCAAGGCGAGCCGGCTCCGCGCCGCGCGCAGTGGGCATGGCCTGCGCCGCGAATCGCCTGCCGCTTGTCATTCCCTGCCACCGGGTGGTCGGGGCACGCGATATAGGCGGATTCATGCATTCGCGCCGCGGGCAGGGCATTGCGGTCAAGCGCTGGCTGCTGGCCCACGAAGGGGTGGTGACGTGAACGCACCGACCGAGCTTTTGCTCGATGCCTTCTGCGATGCGCTCTGGCTTGAAGACGGTCTGTCGCGCAACACGTTGGAAGCCTATCGCCGCGACCTGCGGCAATTCGCGGCCTGGCTACAGCGCACGCGCGGCCGTTCGGTCGTACAGGCGCAGCGCGCAGACCTGCTGGCCTATCTCGCGTTTCGATACCACAACGCCAGGCCGCGTTCGGCCGCACGCCTGTTGTCGAGCCTCAAGCGCTTCTATCGCTTCCTGCTCAGAGAGGGGCGTGTCGAGGTCGACCCAACGCTCCAGGTGGAATCGCCGAAGCTGGCGCGCTCCTTGCCCAAAAGCCTCACCGAAGACGATGTCGAGCACCTGCTCGCCGCGCCTGATGTAGCCACTGCCCTGGGCCTGCGCGACCGGGCAATGCTCGAGACCTTGTACGCCAGCGGCCTGCGAGTCTCCGAACTGGTCGCCTTGTCGATTCCGCAGGTCAACCTCGATGCCGGGGTACTCCGCGTGATGGGCAAAGGCGCCAAGGAACGGCTCGTGCCGCTCGGGGAGGAGGCGCTGCTGTGGATCAGGCGCTATCTCGTACAAGCCCGGCCACGGCTGCTACATGGACGCACGGCGGGCGCTCTGTTCGTGACTGCGCGGGCACGGGCGATGAGCCGCCAGGCATTCTGGAATCTCATCAAGCGCTATGCTGCGTCCGCCCAGATCCGCAGTCCCATCTCGCCGCATACTTTGCGCCACGCCTTCGCCACCCATCTGCTCAATCACGGGGCGGATTTGCGCGTGGTTCAGATGCTGCTCGGCCACGCCGATATCTCAACCACGCAGATCTATACTCACGTCGCGCGCGAGCGACTGAAGCAACTGCACGCCAGGCATCATCCCCGGGGATGAAACCCGCTACGTAAGCGCGGCGCTCGAGAATCGGACGCAAACCGCAACGTCGAACTTTCAATGAGTCTTGTGCTGCTCAGTGCGGCCGCCTACCTGATCGGCTCCGTCTCTTTCGCGGTGGTGGTGAGCCGTCTAATGGGTCTACCCGACCCGCACACCTATGGCTCACGCAATCCGGGCGCGACCAACGTGCTGCGCACCGGCAACCGGACCGCGGCACTGCTGACCTTGCTTGGCGACGCGCTGAAGGGTGCGGTCGCGGTGTGGATCGCGCGCTGGCCGATGGGGGAACAGTCCCCAGATGTGCTCGCCGCCGCGGTGGCGCTCGCGGCGTTCCTGGGCCATCTGTATCCGGTCTACTTCCGCTTCAAGGGCGGCAAGGGCGTGGCTACGGGGGCCGGAATTCTGTTCGCGTTGGACTGGCGGCTGGGCCTCGCCGCGACCACGGTGTGGCTGCTCGTGGCAGGCGCCACGCGTTATTCATCGCTGGCCGCCATCAGCGCTGCTCTGACCGCGCCGCTGGCCGCCTGGTGGCTGTTGGGCGCGGGCGCGCCGAGCAGCGCAGTGCTCGCCATTGCCCTGTTGCTCGTCATGCGCCACGCCGCCAACATCCGCAAGCTCATCGAGGGTACCGAAAGCCGCATCAGGCTGTTACGTTGAGCGCGGGCACGGAATCGAGCTCCCAACGCGGCTTGACGCTGAAGGCAAGCCCGCCGCGTTTCCCGGCCGCAGCCTGCAACCGCATGGCGCCGGCGAGAGCGATCATCGCGCCGTTGTCCGTGCAAAGTTCCACCGGCGGATAGAAGATCTGCGCGCCGCGGGCCGCGGCCATGGTATCGAGGCGTTCGCGCAGGCGACGGTTCGCGCCCACACCGCCCGCGACAACCAGTCGTTCGAGGTTTGTGGCGCGCAGGGCGGCCTCGCATTTCGCGACAAGGACATCGACAATGGCCTCCTGAAACGACGCCGCGATATCGGCCCGGGTCTGTTGGTCGGGATCGGTTGCCCGCACCAGGAGTAGCACCGCGGTTTTCAACCCCGAAAAGCTGAAGTTCAGATCCTCGCTCCCGAGCATCGGGCGCGGCAGCCTGAAGCGGCGCGCATCTCCTGTACGGGCAAGTTGTGCCAAGGCCGGTCCGCCCGGATAGGGCAGGCCGAGCAGCTTGGCGGTCTTGTCGAAGGCCTCTCCGGCTGCGTCATCCATGGTTTCACCCAGAAGCAGGTAGCGGCCTGCGTGTTCGACCCGCATGAGCTGCGTGTGCCCGCCGGAGACCAGCAGGGCAAGGAAGGGAAATCTCGGCCCCGGTCTGGCAATCAGCGGCGAGAGCAGGTGACCCTCCAGGTGATGAACACCGCACACCGGAACCTTGAGGGCATAGCCGATGGCGTTTGCGACGGCGGCTCCCACGAGCAGGGCGCCTGCCAGCCCCGGCCCTTCCGTATAAGCCACGCCCTGCACCTCGCTCAGCGAGCGCCCGGTACGCTGCAGAAGTTCACGCGTCAGGGGAAGCAGGCGCCGGATGTGGTCGCGCGAAGCGAGTTCCGGCACTACCCCACCGTACTCCGCGTGCATGGCGACCTGGGAGTACACGGTGTGGCCGACGAGCCCGGTAGCGGTATCGAACAGACCGACACCGGTTTCGTCGCAGGAAGTCTCGATGCCCAGAATCAGCATGCCCTTGGCCGCGTTCGAGGGAGAGGGTTTGGTTTGCAGATCAGGTGATTATTGATAGAATGCGCGCCTTTTCGACAGCAACCAGGAAACGGGGGGACACCTTCCGATATGCCGACCATTCGAGTCAAGGAGAACGAGCCGTTCGAAGTGGCGCTGCGCCGCTTCAAGCGTACCGTGGAGAAGACCGGACTGCTCACCGAGTTGCGCGCGCGCGAATACTACGAAAAGCCCACCACTGCGCGCAAACGCAAGCTCGCTGCCGCGATCAAGCGCCACCACAAGCGCCTGCGCAGCCAGCTCCTGCCGCCCAAAATGTATTGACCGCGTCGGCGAGAATTCGATCGAAACGGCGATGGCCCGTGGGTCAATCGCCGTTTTGTTTTTCCTTTCTAGCGCAGGGCCAATGGCGATGACGCTCAAGGAGCAAATCAACGACGATATGAAATCGGCGCTGCGCGCAAAGCAGGTGCAGCGGCTGTCGGCGCTGCGTCTGCTCCTTGCCGCGATCAAGCAGCGCGAGATCGACGAGCGCAGGCAACTCTCGGATGCCGAAGTCGTGGCCGTGATAGACAAGATGATCAAGCAGCGCCGCGAGTCGATCGCGCAGTACGAGAGCGGAGACCGTCCGGATCTGGCACAGGCGGAGCGGTTCGAGATCACGGTGCTCCAAGGCTACATGCCGCAGCCCATGAGCGAGGCCGAGATCGAGGCGGCGGTGGTGGAGGCCGTACGGTCGACCGGCGCGCAGACGCTGGGGGATATGGGCAAGGTCATGGCGCTACTCAAGCCGCAACTCACCGGGCGCGCGGACATGGGCAAGGTCTCGGCGCTGGTCAAGGCCAGGCTCGCCGGCTGAGCGTCGGCGTGTCGGCCGCCTCGTGCAGGCCCCGCGCTCTCGTCCGTGCAACAGGCCGCCTGCCCGGGCCTAAGTGGCTGTCCGGTCAGGTGTTCTCCCGGAGCCAAGAGGCGGGACAAGAAGCCGGAAATCGTGGAAATCTCGCCTATAATTCGACAAGGTCCCCGGCCCCGCTTGCCCCCGAGCCACGACCAACCCCGAGCATGATTCCTCCTTCATTCATTCAGGATCTTCTTGCCCGGGTAGACATCGTCGAGGTCATCGATCCCCACGTCCCGCTCAAGAGGACCGGTTCCAACTATTCCGCGCGCTGCCCGTTCCACAGCGAGAAGACCCCCTCCTTTACCGTGAGCCCCGCCAAGCAGTTCTATCACTGCTTTGGCTGCGGCGCGCACGGCACCGCAATCAGCTTTCTGATGGAGTACCACGGCTTGGGCTTCGTTGAGGCGGTCAGGGAACTGGCTGCACGCGCCGGCCTGCAATTGCCCGTGGCGCCGGCGCCCGCCAGTCAGACGTCAGCGCGGCCCGAGGAGGACATTGGCGGCGCGCTGGCACGTGCGGCGCAGTACTACAAGGCGCAACTCAAGCAATCGGAGCGTGCGGTGAACTATCTCAAGGGCCGCGGCCTAACCGGAGAGATCGCGGCGCGCTACGGATTGGGCTATGCCCCGGATGGCTGGCAGTCGCTGGCGTCTGTGTTCTCCGATTACGCGAGCAGCAAGGCACTATCCGCCGCCGGCCTGGTGGTCGACAGCGAAGGGGGGCGCCGCTACGACCGCTTTCGCGACCGCGTGATGTTTCCGATCGTCGATCAGCGCGGCTCGATTGTCGGCTTCGGCGGACGTGTGCTCGATGCCGGCGAGCCCAAGTACCTGAACTCGCCGGAAACCCCGGTATTCGAGAAGGGCAAGGAGCTCTACGGCCTGTTCCAGGCGCGGCAGGCAATCCGCGAAGCTGGTCTGGTGGTGGTAGTCGAGGGCTACATGGATGTGGTGGCGCTCGCTCAGTACGGCGTGGGCTACTGTGTGGCCACGCTGGGCACCGCTACCACGCCTTGGCAGGTGCGCAAACTGCTGCGGCAGGCCGACCGCGTCGTCTATTGCTTTGACGGCGATGCAGCCGGCCGCAAGGCGGCATGGCGCGCGCTCGGAAACAGCCTGGGTTCGCTCGTTGACGGCAAGCAGGTCGCCTTTCTGTTTCTTGCCGAAGGCGAGGATCCCGACAGCTACGTGCGTCGGCACGGGAGCGCCGCGTTCGGGAAGCTGCTGGCGCAGGCGCTGCCGCTTTCGGAATTCATGGTGCGCGAACTGGCGGCCGCGACCGACTTGCGCACCGCCGAAGGCCGGGCCAAGTTCCTTCAGGACGCAAAGCCCCTCGTCAAGCAGGTGTCGGCGCCCATGTTCTCCCTGCTCCTGCGCAAGCAGGTCGCGGAGCTGGCCGGGGTCACGCAGGCCGAACTCGATCAACGTTACGAGATCAAATCATTGTCGCCACGGGTTGCCGAGCGGCGCTCCGCCCCCAAGCCGTCCATCCTGCGCAGCCTCTCCGAGATGTTGGCTTTCCGGCCCGAACTGGCGCGCCTACTCGAGCCGCGCCACCTGGATGCGGCTGCCGAACTCGCTTCGGCCGACCTGCCGGCCCCGGAGCTGGAGTTGCTGCGCGGGCTGATTGCGCTCGGGCGTGAACGCCCCGACATTAGGGGCATCGCCGAGCATTTTCGCGGGACGCCCTTGGAATCCATGGCCCAGCAGGTGGAAGCGGCGAGCCTCGCTTGGGAAGAACGCAAGCTCGATCCGGAGGCGCTGGCTGCCGACGTGGCGGGAGCGTGGGACCAGCTCATGGAGCGGCTGCGTCGCGCCAGGATCTCCGCACTGCTGGAGAAGGCCAGCCGGACGGGGTGGAGCGCGGAGGACAAGGAGTTGCTGCGCAGTCTGCAGCAACGCAACGCGCCCGGTTTTCGGGAAGCAACCCCCGAGTGACGGTGGCTGCGCCGAAGCTTGTATAATCCGCGGTTCGCTTTCGCGGGGGATTTGTAATGGGTTGTTTTTTCAAGGTTAGTTCAGGAATCGAGGGACATGGCTAGGGACAAGCGCAAGGACAGGGAGCAAGACAGGCAGCAGGTCGTCGTGCAGCAGCCGATGGACGCCGAAACCCGACGCATGCGCCTGAAGAATCTCATCGTCCTCGGCAAGGAGCGCGGGTATCTCACCTACGCCGAGATCAACGACCACCTCCCGGATGACATGCTCGATGCTGAACAGATCGAGAACATCATCAGCATGATCAACGACATGGGGATCCAGGTGTACGACGAAGCGCCGGACACTGAAACCCTGCTGATGAACATGAACGAATCGGCCCCGCCGGTCGCGGACGAGGACGTCGTCGAGGAAGCCGAGCAGGCGCTGTCTTCGGTCGATTCGGAATTCGGCCGCACCACCGACCCTGTGCGCATGTACATGCGCGAGATGGGGTCGGTGGAGCTGCTCACGCGGGAAGGCGAGATCGAGATCGCCAAGCGCATCGAAGAGGGGCTGAAGCACATGATCCAGGCGATCTCCGCCTGCCCGATGACGATTGCCGAGATCCTGGAGCTGGCCGACAGAGTCGAGCGCGACGAGCTGCGAATCGATGAAGTCATCGACGGTCTGATCGATCCCAACGCGCCCGAAGAGCAGATCAGCGAAGTATCGGACGAAGCCATGGAAGAGGCGCTCGAGGCGGAGGAAGAAGCCGAGGACGAGGACGGTGCCGCGGTACAGAGCGCCACGCTCCTGCAACTCAAAGCCGACGCCCTGGAGCGCTTCGCCAAGATTCGCACCCTCTACGGCAAGATGACCAAGGCACTCGCCAAGAACGGGCCGAAGAGCCGGGCCTATCTCAAGGCCCAGGAAGAGATTTCCGCGGAGCTCATGCTAATCCGCTTCTCGGCGAAACAGATCGAAGCGCTGTGCGACAGCGTGCGCAAGGTCGTGGACGAAGTGCGCTCCCACGAGCGCACGATCATGGATCTGTGCATTGAGAAAGCCGGTATGCCGCGCGCGCACTTCATCAAGACTTTCCCGGGCAACGAAGACGATTTGAGCTGGGTGGGGCGTGAGGTCGCCGCGCGCAAAGCGTACAGCGACGTGCTGGCGCGCTTTGCGCCGGCCATCATGGAAGCGCAGCAGAAGCTGCTCGACGTGCAGAAGCGCGTGGGCATACCGCTGAAGGATCTGAAGGAGATCAACCGCCAGATGTCAACGGGCGAGGCGAAGGCGCGCCGCGCCAAGCGCGAGATGACCGAGGCGAACCTGCGCCTGGTGATTTCGATCGCCAAGAAGTACACCAACCGGGGGCTGCAGTTCCTCGACCTGATCCAGGAAGGCAACATCGGACTGATGAAGGCGGTGGACAAGTTCGAGTACCGGCGCGGCTACAAGTTCTCGACCTACGCGACGTGGTGGATCCGCCAGGCGATCACGCGCTCCATCGCGGACCAGGCGCGCACCATCCGTATCCCGGTGCACATGATCGAGACGATCAACAAGATGAACCGGATCTCGCGCCAGATTCTGCAGGAGACTGGGCAAGAGCCGGATCCGGCCACGCTCGCCCAGAAGATGGACATGCCCGAGGAGAAGATCCGCAAGATCCTCAAGATCTCCAAGGAGCCGATCTCGATGGAGACGCCGATCGGCGACGACGATGATTCCCATCTTGGAGACTTCATCGAGGACACCGCGACCGTGGCGCCGGTGGACGCGGCGGTGTACACCAGCCTGCGTGATGCCACCAAGGAAGTGCTGGACACGCTCACGCCCAGGGAGGCCAAGGTGCTGCGCATGCGCTTTGGCATCGAGATGTCCACCGATCACACGCTGGAGGAAGTCGGCAAGCAGTTCGACGTCACGCGCGAGCGTATCCGCCAGATCGAAGCCAAGGCGCTCAGAAAGCTGCGCCACCCGTCTCGCTCCGAGCGGCTGCGCAGCTTCCTCGACCCGAATCAGTAGACGGCGAGCCCCGCGAAGTAGAATGGCCGGGAACTTCCCGGCCATTTTGTTCAAGAAGTCGACGGGCCTGTAGCTCAGCCGGTCAGAGCAGAGGACTCATAATCCTTTGGTCCTGGGTTCGAGTCCCAGCGGGCCCACCAATCCTTTCCGTCGGCGAGTCGCGCCTCTAGCGCTCGTCCTCTTCGTCCTCGTCGAATTCCTCTTCCTCGGCGTAGGGGTCTTCCTCCTCGTCCTGCCAAGCGCCCGAATCGATCACGTCATTGACGATGTCTTCCACACGGTCGCGTACGTCCTGCTCCGCATCGCCCGAGACGCCGTCCAGATCGACGTAGGCTTCCTCGTCGTCCTCGATGGTGATCTGCGCGTCGGGCCATTCCTCCTGGAAAGCGTCGAGCAGCATGTCCTTGAAGCGTTCGTACTCTTCGTCGGACACCATTCCCAGCATGTCGCGGGAGGCGTAGTAGGTGATCTCGAGTTTGGATGCCATGACCGTTCCTGGCCAGGGAGAGTGAAATTTACTCTACCAGAATGCCAGGGCGGTGCGGTCCAGCTCGGCGATGGTCGGGCGGCCGAGCAAGGCCAAGGCGAGATCGATCTCGTCGCGCAGGATCGTGAGCGCCCGTTCCACGCCGTTCTGGCCGTTCGCGGCGAGGCCGTATAGCCAGGCGCGGCCGATCATGCAGGCGCTCGCCCCGAGCGCGAGCGCCCTGACCACGTCCGCCCCTCGGCGCACGCCGCCATCGAGCAGGACCGGAACGCGCCCCGCCACCGCCTCCACCACCGCCGGCAAGGCGGCGATCGCGGAGACCGCACCGTCGAGCTGCCGCCCGC
Source organism: Burkholderiales bacterium (assembly GCA_035560005.1). NCBI lineage: Bacteria > Pseudomonadati > Pseudomonadota > Betaproteobacteria > Burkholderiales > Burkholderiales bacterium. Next base: position 37,136 of record DATMAN010000025.1, read on the forward strand.
CGTGATTGGACACGATGACGCCGTCCAGCCCGTGCTCGACCGCGAGCTTGGCGTCGGCAGGCGAGAGAATGCCCTTGACGAGCACCGGTCCGCCCCACTCGGACTTGAACCAGTCCACATCGCGCCAGCTCACCGTGAGATCGTATTGTCCCGCGATGAACTGGGTGATCGTCACGGCGTCCTTCGACTGGGCGCTGGTGCCGATAAAGTTGCGGAACGTGATCCTCGGTCCGAGCGCGATGTCGAGCAGCCAGCGGTAGTGCAGCGCGAAGTCGAGAATCGTTGCGGCGGTGAAGCGCGGCGGTACCGTGAAGCCGTTGCGGATGTCGCGTTCACGGGGGCCCTGCATCTTGGTGTCCACCGTGAGCACCAGCGCCGAGCAGTTGGCCGCCCTGGCACGCTCGATGAACTGCCTGGTCAACCCGCGGTCGCGCAGCACGTAGAGCTGAAACCAGTTGGGTTCGCTGCCGATGCCGGCGATTTCCTCGATCGAGCAGGTGGCCATCGTGGAAAGGCAGTAGGGCACGTTCACCTTGTGCGCGGCCCGCGCCGCCGCCAGCTCGCCGCGCCGCCACAGCAAACCGGCCAGGCCGGTGGGCGCGAGCACCAGCGGAGCGCCGTAGCGCCGCCCGAACAGCTCCACGCTCTGGTCGCGCACGGAGATGTCGGTCAACGTCCGCGTCACGAAGCGGATGCGCTCGAAGTCGGACCGGTTCGCGCGCAGCGTATTCTCGTCTTGCGCGCCGCCGTCGACGAACTCGAAAACTGCGCGCGGCAGCCGCTTGCGCGCGAGGCGCCGAAGGTCCTCGATGTTGATGGCGTTCATCGGTGCGGCGATCGCTTCCGTCCTCGAACCCGTCCGATCCACCCGCAGCCGTGCGCGCTCCGCAGTTTGCGCATCCGGAGTGCGAAACAGCCCGAACGGTGCTCGCGGCGACGGTTCATGGGCGCACCGGGTTGTCTCCCCAGACCATCGGGGCATCGCGTTGTCTGGCGCGCAGCAGGTCGACCAAGTACAGTGAGGGCGCCATCTCCCACGCCAGTTCGTTGAGCCGCGCAGCCAGCTCCTGGACTTTCTGCGGTTCGCGCTCTGCGCGATTGTCTTCCTCGGAAGGATCGTCCTGCAGGTTGTAGAGCTCGTAGCGGGCCGGCAGCGGCGCGTAGACCATGAGTTTCCACTGGCCGACCAGAATGGCTCCGCGAAACTCCTGCAGATCGATAAGCACTTCCGGGCGCTCACTCGGCTTGCCCTCGGCGATTGCCCCCCAGGCGTCGATGCCGTCGATCGGCTTTACCTGACTTTCGGGATCGAGCCGGGCGCCAGCCAAACGCAGCAGCGTGGGATACAGATCGGTCACGTGGATGCGCTCGGTGACGATGGCGGGCGGGATGCGCGTGGGCGCGCAGATGAATGAAACGACCCGTACCGCGCCCTCGTGCAGGCCCCCGCGCCCGTTGCGGAAGGGACCGTTGTCCGCAACTTTGGTCGCGGCGTCGCCGTCGCCGGTGACGAATCTGTTTCTGACCGCCCCGCCGTTATCGCTGTGGAAGACCAGCACGGTGTCGTTCCACATGTCGCGGCGTTCCAGCGCCGCGACGATGCCGCCCACCGCGTCGTCCAGCGCACTGATCATCGCGTAGTAGGCGCGTCGGTCTTCCGGCTCGACCTCCCGGTAGCGATCGAGATAGGCGCGCGGCGCCTGGTACGGCGCAGCCGGCGCCGGGAGCGCCACGTACAAGAACAATGGTCGTTTCGGATCGTGGCGGCTGATCAGGGCTGCGGCTTCCGCCGCCACGAGCGCGGTGGCGTAGCCGTCCTGCCGAAGCGACTTGCCGTTGCGCTGCCAGTCGGGCAGTCCCAGCGCGTTGGTCTTGCGGAAGCGGTCCGAAAGCGCGGACAGACTACCGTAGAAGTAATCGAAGCCGCGGCCTGTCGGCCAGAATTCCTTGCGGGCGTGACCGAGACGCCATTCCCCGAGTGCGGCTGTGTAGTAGCCGGCCTCCTTCAGCGCGCGCGCGAGGAGCCGTTCGTCGGAAGGGATGCCGTAGCTATTCCAGGGAAGGATGGACAGGGTCTGCAGGCCGTAGCGCATCGGATAGCGACCGGTTAGCAGCGCCGCACGCGTGGGCGTGGAGTGGGGCAGCACATAGAAGCGTTCCAGGCGCGCGCCCTGCTGAGCGAGCCTGTCCAAGTGCGGCGTCCCGGCCCGGCCTCCGTGGTAGCCGACGTCCTTCCAGCCGAGGTCGTCGGCCAGAATGTAGACGATGTGCGGCTGCTGCTCCGCCCACGCTGCCGCGGAGCACAGCAGTGCCCCGGCGCACAGCAGGCGCCGGACCGAGCGCTTTGACATGAGGCGTCCCACCGATTTGCGCGGCATGTTACCCGACTCGCGGCCGGGCTTCGCGCGAAGGCGGCGGACGCTGCGCTACAATGGCCGCGGTCATGAGAGATCACGAGGTCATTCTGGACCTGCTCGGGCGCGTGGCGCGGCGTCTGTGGGCCGAGCGGGCACTGCAGGAAATCGGCTTCGGTCTCTCGCTCGTGTTGTTCTCGTTGCTGGCGTACCGGCTCGTGCAGCCTGCGCTCGGCGCCACACCGGGCGGCGCGGTCTCGGTTGCTGGCCTTTCGGCGGTCCTGGGCGCCGGTCTGGCCTGCGTTGCGTGGCGGGCGGGCCTGCGTACCACGCTGGCACAGGCGGCGGCGGCGGTCGATGCGCGCGCGCGCCTGAAGGATGAGATAAAGACGGCGTACTGGCTCTGCGCGCAGGGTGAAACCTCGGCGCTTGCGCAACTGCAGATCGCACGCGCCGCTCGGACCGTCGCGCGACTCGACGCGAGGCGCCTGGCGCCTGCGCGCGCGCCACGCAGTTGGTGGATCGCCGGCCTGCTCGCAGCCGCGCTGTCGGCTACCGGCTTCATTGTCGCGCCGGTGTCGCACTCGTGGGGAATCGATGCGGCGCCGGGTGCATCCGGCACCGGCGCGTCGGGTAGCCTGCGCGCGCTGCTGGATGGTGCACCGCGCGAGGCGGCGATCGAGAAGCTCGAGCGGGCGCTCGCCACGCTCGAGGCCGATAACGCGCCGCTTCAGGAACGCCAACATGCGCTGGCCCAGGCGCGCGAGGCGCAGGAGGAGATCGACATGCGCGCCGTCGCGGCCCGCGAGGCAATGTCACAGCTCGCCTTGGCCATGGCAACGCGTGAAGCACTGCAGCCGGTTGCTCGGGCGCTGCGCGACGGACGGACCGGCGAAGCGCTCGACCTGCTGCAGCGCACAGCCGGAGAAGAGCGCGCGGGAGGCGCTGGCGCCGCGGCGCCATCAGGGCAATTGCAGGAAAACGGCGCCCTGGAGTTCTCCACCGAACGCGCGAGCCGGGAGTTGCGCAACCGGAACCTCGAGCTCAACGAGGACACCTTGAACCGGGTGCTGCGAAACATCCGGGACGCGCAGGCCGTGCTCGAAACGCAGAATCGCGTCAACGAGGTCAGGCGCCAGATGGAGGGCCTGGTGGCTGGGTCTCAAAGAAGCCCGCTGACCGCCGGACGGTTCGACCGCAGAGCCGCCACGCCGAATCCTACGCCCGCGCCGGAAACCGGCGGCGCGGACCTGCAGGCTGGAACCTTGTTCCGCCAAGGCGCGATTGCTCGCGAGGACCGGCAGGATGACGCGCGGGAGGGCAGTATCAGCGGCGCCGCCGAAGGGCACGGCGAAGCGCTGGCCGTCGAAGGCGAGAAGAGCGCGCGGCTGGACGCCAGGCTCAAGCTGGAGACGATGCAGGGCGGGGAGGACAGACCCGGCGAAGTGCTGGCGCAAGCCCCGTGGTACCACGCCGCCACGCAGAGCGCTGCGGCGCAGACCGCATTCGCCGAAGTGCGTGGGCGCCCCCGATTTTCGCGTGCCGGCGTCATGAGCGTGGAGAGCGTGCCACTGCGCGAACGCCAGCTTGTCAAGGACTATTTCATCAACTTGCACGAAAGCGAACAATGAACACCGTCGTCGACCGGCAGATACAAGCTTTCCGCGATCGTTTCGAGCGCGTGCGTCAGGAGATCGGGCGTGTCATCGTGGGCAACGACGAAGTCGTCGCCAATGTCATGACCTGTCTGCTGGCACGGGGACACGTGCTGCTCGAAGGTATACCGGGCGTGGGCAAGACCAAGCTGGTGCAAACCATGGCCGACGTGATGCACCTGAAGTTTTCGCGCATCCAGTTCACGCCCGACTTGATGCCCGGCGACATCGTGGGGACCAACATCGTGCGCGAGGACGACGCCGGCCGGAAGTTCTTCGAGTTCCAGCCTGGTCCTATATTCGCCAACATGGTCCTCGCCGACGAAATCAACCGGGCCACACCCAAGACCCAGTCCGCGCTTCTCGAGGCGATGCAGGAGAACAGCGTTTCCGCCGGCGGCCGCACCCATGCGCTCGACCAGCCCTTTTTCGTGCTGGCCACGCAGAACCCGATCGAGATGGAAGGCACCTATCCGTTGCCCGAAGCACAGATGGACCGCTTCCTGTTCAAGCTCAAGCTCGATTTCCCGGACATGGAGCAGTTGCACACGATCGTCGACCGCACGACCCGGGAGAAGGAGCCGGTCGCCGAGCGGGTGCTGGAAAAGGCGCAGATCCTGGAGATGCGCGAGACGGCGCGCTCCATCCCCGTAGCGCGGCCGGTGCAGGAGTACGCGATCAAGCTTACGCTCGCCACCCATCCGGAGAGCAGCCTGGCGCACGAACTCGCGAAGAAGTACGTACGTTTCGGTTCCAGCCCGCGCGGCACGCAGTCGCTGATTCTCGGGGCCAAGGTACACGCGCTGCGCAACGACCGGGTCTACGTGGCGTGCGAGGACGTGCGAGCGGTCGCGCTGCCCGCCCTGCGCCATCGGGTGCTGCTCAATTTCGAGGCCGAGGCGCAGCGCATCGACACCGACACCATCCTCGATCGCATTCTCGAATGGGTGCCGGAACCGAAGGAGTGAGGGCAATGATCGCGCGTCGGTCCTGGCTGAAGGCTGCCGCCGCGGCAGCGCTGGGATTTCCCGCGTTGTCGCGCGGTTCGCCTGACGCGATCCGCCTCGGACATCTGACGCCGCGTACCGGCTTCCTCGGGCAGATCGGCGAGTACGGCTACAAGGGGGCGCTGCTCGCCGTGGAACAGGCCAACGCCGCGGGCGGCGTGCTCGGGCGCAAGCTCGAGCTACTTGCCGAGGACAGCGTCAATCCGGCCACCGCGGTCAACAAGGCGCAGAAACTCTACGAACGGGATCAGGTGATCGCCACCGTCGGCGAAATCAACTCGGCCTCGGTGGCGGCAATCGCTCAGGTTTCCGCGCGCATGAAGCGCCCGCACTTCAACACCGGCGGCAATTCCGACGAGGTGCGCGGCAGGAACTGCAACCGTTACCTGTTCCACATCGAGGGCAACAACACGATGTACGTGCGTACCATCGGCCAGTGGCTGAAGGAGGCGAACCGGATCCGGGGCGCGAGCTTCTATTTCCTGGTGGCGGACTACGCATTCGGTCACGACCTGTACCGGGCATCGTCGCAATTTCTGGGCGCCAACGGCGGCCTGGAAGCCGGCAAGGACCTGATCGCCACCAACACGCAGGACTTCAGCGCCTACATTCTGAAGATCAGGCAGGCGAAGCCGGACTTCGTTTACTCCTGCCTGGCCGGGATCGACATCACGAATTTCATCCGCCAGTACCGCGAATACAACCTGCCTTTCGAGGTCACCGGTGGCGCCAACGACACCGCCCTGTTCTGGGCTGCCGGCATCGATTCGCTGTCCGGCTACTGGCAGACCATGTGGTACCACGGCCTTGATCTGCCCGGCGCGCGCACCTTTGCCCGGGCCTTTCGTGCCCGCTACGGCATGCCGCCCGACAACGGCGCCTGGGCCGATTACGTCGCGGTGAGGGTGCTGGTGCAGGCGATTTCCGAGACCCGGAGCACCGATGCGGAGAAACTCGTGGACTACTTCGACAAGGGTGCCAGCTTCGACCTGCTCAAGGCGCGCCGCGGCACGTTCGCCAGGAACCACCAGATGCTGCAGGAGATGTACGTAGTGCGCGTGAAGAGCAAGGCAGCCATGCAGGATCAGTGGGATATCTTCGAACTGGTGCGCGAGGTGCCGGGGCCGCGCGACCCGCTGGAGCTGCTTCAGCCCACACAGCAGGAGAATCCCTGCCCGATCGCGGCTTGAGCGGCGTGCCGTGAATCAGAACGCTCCGCTGTTCAACGAGGAGTTCCTGCGCCAGCTGGAACATCTCGCGATCGTCACGCGTCGGCCGGTGGCGGGCCATCTGCGGGGCCATCACCGCTCCCGTCGCACGGGCAGCGGGATGGTGTTCAGCGACTACCGACCCTATTCCCCGGGCGACGACACGCGCAATCTCGACTGGGGCACGTACATGCGGCTCGACCGGCTGATCCTGCGGCTGTTCGAGGAAGAGGGTGATCTGCCGATCTACATCTTCGTGGATTCCAGCCGCTCGATGGGCTTCGGCGGCAAGTTCGACTTCGCGCGGCGCTTCGCGGCGGCGCTGGCCCATATCGGACTGATCAATCACGATCGGGTAAGCCTGGTCAGCTTCGCGGACGGCGTGACGCAGGAAATGCCGGCGCGCCGCGGCAGGAATCAGATGTGGCGCACACTGCATTTCTTGGAACGCATGGAAATCGGCGGCGGCACCAGCCTGCAAGGGGCGTTTCGCGGCTTTTTCGGCGCCACCCGGACCCGGGGTCTGGTCATCATCATTTCCGATTTCCTCGATCGCGCGGGCTACGAGCCGGCTTTCCATCTGATCCGGCAGTTCCGCCATGAAGTGTTTGCACTGCACGTAGTGGCTCGCGAAGAGCGTTCGCCCGCGCTCGGCGAAGAAGTGATCTTGGTCGATGCGGAGGAAGGCGCGGTGGCCGAGGCGCGCGTGACCGCCGATCTGCTGTCCCGCTATCAAGAGACCTTCGATCTGTACTGCGCGGAGGTCGAGGCGTTCTGTCGGGGCCACGGCTGGGGGTATCTGCGGGCGTTTTCAGACGCGCGTTTCGAACAGCTCATGCTCAGGCTGCTGCGCGAGGAGGGACTGCTGCGATGAATGGCGCGGGCATCACGCCGATGCTCGCCGCCGCAGTGCTTATCGCGACCCTGGCGGCGGTCGTGGCGCTGTATCTGCTGCGTCCGCCGGCGCGGCGCTTGCTGGTATCCTCGATTCTGGTCTGGGAACGGCTGCTGCGCACCTCGCGGCGACGCGACGAGCGTTGGCGCTGGTGGCTGTCGCTGGCGCTCGCGGGCGCAATCGCGGCCTTGGTCGCGGCCGCGCTCATCTGGACCGTCATCCCGGCAGGCGGCACCGGTGCGCAACGCCTGCTGATCGTGATCGATAACTCGCCCACCATGGGCACGCGCACCACCGACGGGAGCACCCGTTTCGAGCAAGCCAAGGCGCAGGCGCGGGCGCTGATCGGCGCGCAGCCCGCCGCAGCGCAGATCCTGCTCTCGGACACGATGCGCAGGATTGCGCTGCCCGCCTTCGAAACGCCCGCGGCGGCCATTGACAGGCTGCAAAGCCTTTCCCTCGGCACCGGCTCCGACGTGCGGCCTGTCGGCGCAGCGTCCTCTGGTCGAGCCACACTTCATGTCTTCACCGACGGCGTGCTGCTGCGCGAGTTTCCCGAGCAGGCGCAGATCCACTCGGTATTCGAACCCGTGGAAAACGTCGGCATCACGCGCTTCGAAATCAGACCGCTCCCGCTCCAGCCGGGACGCTACCAGGCCTTCGTGGAAGTGGAGAATGCCGGCGGCAGCGCCAAAGAGGTCGGGATCGCAACGACCGATCGCCTGGGCACGCGGCCCGTGGGGCGCGTGTTGCTGCCGGCACAGGGCAGGCTGGCGCAGGCGTTCGATATCTCGGCGACCGGCAGCGGGCCTATCCGCGTGGCACTGTCCGCGCCGGGCGATGGGTTCGCGCTGGACGACGTTGTCTATGGATTCCTGCCGCAGCGGCGCGCGCTCCGGGTGATTCTGGTGACCGAGTCCAATGCCTACCTCGAGAAGTCGCTGTCGGCGCAGCCGGGGGTGCGGTTGAGCGTCGTGGCGCCGGCCCGGTTCACCGACACGGGCGAAGCGGATGTGTATGTCTTCGACCGCTATGCCCCTTCGCACCGGCCCTCCGCCCCGGCGTTGCTGATCCGACCCGGCCGCGCCGGCTGGCTGCCGCGCTTCGGCCCCGAGGTTATCGAGCCCAGGGTTGCGAGTTGGGAAGGCAGCCATCCGCTGCTGCAGCACTTGTCGCTGCGGGATCTGCATGTCCAGAGCGCGCGCCCGGTACGCTTCGACTCGCCCGAGCTGAAGGTGCTGCTGCGCAGCGCGCGCAACGAAGCGCTGATCGCGGTCGACGAGCACGAGCCGCGACGGCTGCTGGTGGCCTTCGCACTCGCGGAATCGAATTTCGCCCTGCATGCCGACTTTCCAGTCTTTCTGAGCAACGCGGTGAGCTGGCTGACTTCGCTTTCCTTGATCGCCAATCGCCCGCTGGGTTTGGTGGAGCTGCCCCTGAAGGACGCCAAGGTGCTGGCCATGGACGGGACTGAAATTCCGGTCCGGCGCGCCGCAGACGCCATTCGTTTCGAGGCGGCAGCGCCCGGCGTCTACAGCGCGCTGTCCGATCTGGGCCGCACCCTGGTCACGGTCAATCTGCTCGATTCCAAGATTACTCAGGTCAACCGCTCGGTGTTGCAGCCTAGCGCGGGCGACACGTCGCGGGACAGCGCGCCGGCCGGCGCTTTCGACGGTTGGCTTGCTCTCATCCTCGCGGCGCTTGCGCTGCTGATAATCGAATGGTGCACCTACCAGCGCCGCCTGACGATATGACGCGGCCCACATGAGTGTGCAGCTGCAGGCGCTCTGGCCGCTCGCATTCGCCTCGCTCGTGCCCCTCGCTTTGGGGGTCATGCGCTCGAGCCGGAGAAATCTCTCGCGGCGGCACATGGCCGTGTTGAGCGGGGTGCGCGCCGCGGTGATCGTCCTGCTCGTGCTGGCAGCGTGCCGGCCGATCTGGCGCCACTCATCGGATGCGCTCTCGCTCGTCTTCGCGCTGGATGTGTCGAGGAGCGTCTCGCCGACGTTCGTGGTGCGCGCCCTGGACTGGATCGAGCGGATCTATGCGCAGAGCAAGCCGGCGCACGCGCGCGTGGTGGTTTTCGCGGGCCGTCCGGTGACGGTGGAGAACGCCCAACAGGCGCGCGTACTCACCGTGGCGGACAGCGCGGCTGCGCGTGCCGGCATTGCCCGCAACGCCACCGATCTGGAACGCGCACTCGATGCTTCTCTGGTCGCGCTGGAGCGTGACAAGGTCAAGCGCATCGTGCTCCTCAGCGACGGCAACCAGACCGAGGGGGACGTGTGGCGCGTGCTGCCGCGCCTCAAGGAAGCCGGGGTCAGGGTCTATCCGGTGCCAGCCGTGGTGCGCGACGAGGCCGACGTGTGGGTGGACGCGATCGAAGTGCCGGAGGATATCCGTGACCGGGAGCCGATCGCGATCACGGTGCGCGTGTTCAGTCCGCGCGCGGCCGAAGGCAGCGTCGCGCTGATGCGCGGGCCGCTGACCTTGGGAACGAAGCTCTTGCGCCTGCACGCCGGCATGAATTCGGTGCGCTTCGAGGCACGCCTGCCGGGTCCGGGCGTTAGCGTTCTCAGTGCACGCGCGAGCATACCCGGGGACAGCGTGAACGAGAACGATCGCGTGCAGCGCGCGGTCTGGGTCGGGGCACGTCCGCGCGCGCTTTATGTGGAGGGTGGCCTGGACGCAGCGCCCTGGCTGCCCGAGGCGCTGCGCTCGGAAGGCATCCGGGTCGAGCCGCGACCGGCTTCCAGCGTGCCGGCGGAGCCCGCGGCACTCGCCCAATACGACGCGATGATCCTGTCCGACGTGCCGGCGAAGGCACTCACCACGGAGCAGATGCGTGCGCTCGAGTCCTACGTGCGCGACCTTGGCGGTGGGCTGCTGTTCGCCGCCGGCGAGAACACGTTCGGCGAAGAAGGTTATGCGGGAACTCCGGTCGAACGCATCCTCCCCGTGGAGTTCAAAGCGCAGGACAAGCGCAGGGACCTCGCTCTGGTGATCGCTATCGACCGTTCCTACAGCATGAAGGGGCGCAAGATGGAATACGCGAAAGAGGCGGCGCGCGCCGCGCTGGATCTGCTGGAGGAGCAGCACCGGTTCGCGGTGGTCGCCTTCGACTCGCAGCCGCACTTGTCCGTGCCCCTGCAGCAGGTACGCTCGAAAAAGCGCGCCGAAGACCTGATCGGCCGCATCCAGGCGAGCGGACAGACCAACATCTATCCGGCGCTGGGCATGGCGTATCGCATCCTGCAGCAAGTCGAGTCTAAGGCCAAGCACGTGATCCTGCTTTCCGACGGCGATACGCATCCCGCAGATTTCGAGCGCCTGGTGGGGCGGATGAAAGTCGCCGGCATTGTGCTGTCGACCGTTACGATCGGCGAGAGCGGCGACCCGAAGCTCATGGAGGACATCGCGCGATGGGGCGGAGGACGCAGTTATCTCGCCACCAGCGCCGAGGCGATTCCGCAAATCTTGGTGGAGGAGACTCGGAAGACCGTGCGTGAGAACCTCACGGAACAACCGGTGCGCGCGGTGGTAACGCGGCGCCTGGCCGCTCTGTCAGGCATCGATTTCTCCGCTGCGCCTACGCTGCGCGGTCACGTGGCGACTAGGCCGCGGGACACCGCCGAAGTCGCGCTGGCGACCGACAAGGACGCGCCGCTGCTCGTGCGCTGGCAGTACGGACTGGGAAAGTCGGTGATGTTCGCGTCCGACGTGAAGAATCGCTGGGCAGCCGAGTGGCTGCAGTGGAAGGATTACGGGAAATTCTGGGCGCAGCTGGTGCGCGACACCATGCGCCGCGAAGGGCGCGGTGCGCTCGATCTGCGCGCGGCGCGGCAAGGCCGCGAGGCGCTGATCACCCTCAGCGTGCTGGACGAGGCGGGTCGGTTCCGTAACGGCCTTTCGCCTCGCGTGCGCGTTGCCCCGGCCGATCCCGGCTGCGATCTCGTCGCGTTGGAGCAGACCGGACCGGGCTGGTACAGCGCCAGGATCCCGCTGCCCGATGCGCGACTGCTCGTGGTGCAGCTCGTGGCCGGTGGCGGACTTTCCGCGGCGGCTGCGCTGCGCACCGGTCCCGCTGCGGTGGACAGCGCGTTCGAAGCGGAGCTGCGCTCGCTGCCGCCCGATCTCGCCTTGCTCGAGACCATCGCCCGCGAGACCGGCGCAGCGCTCGCCCCGCGGATCGAGGACGTCTTCGAAGCGCGTGGCGACCGCGGCGTGCAGTTGCGCCCCTTGTGGCCATGGCTGTTGGCGGCCGCCCTGCTGCTCTATCTGGGCGACCTGTTCGTGCGGCGCGCTCCGTTGGCGTGGAGGCTGCTGGGCAGCTGACCGCGCTCGAGCACGTCGCGCGCGACTTTCACGGGCCAATCGCGCTCGTGTTCTCGCTTTGCGGGCAGAGGGCGCCGGGCTGCCACGCGTTAATCCCCGGCACACCGTGCGCGCGAGACACTGCCCGCGAACAGGGGCAGCTTATGACGGTCTTCGCGGCGCGCGCGGTGCCCTTCTGGCCGCCAACGCGGACTTTGGACTCTGGATCGAATCGAACCAATGCATCGCGCGGGTCCCAGGCCGGCACAGAGGATGCTTTTCAGGCCAGCGGAAGGGCGTGCGGCGTGCCGGGCGCCGGCGACCCGGGAGATCGCGGAGGTAGCCAATGACCAAAATCCTGCAGCGCAATGTGCGGTTGATCGCTCAGTTTTCCGTCCTGTTGTGTCTTGCGGCGTTCGTCGTTGTCACGGCCGCTGCGGCCGATGCCGGGCGCATCAAGGTCGCGAGAGGCACCGCCGAAATCGAACGCGGGGGTGCACGGCTACCGGCGACGGTGGGGATGGCGGTGCGAGTCGGAGACACCGTGGTCGCCGGCGACGACGGCGCGGTTGGAATCGCTTTTCAGGACGACAGCCTGCTTTCGATCGGCCCGAACAGCGTTCTTGCGATCGACCGCTTTGTGTTCGACGCCAACACCCACCGGGGCGAGTTCGATGCTTCGCTCAAACGCGGCACTCTGACCGCGGTGTCCGGAAAACTCGTCAAGGAGCGCCCCGAATCGATGCGAGTGAATACGCCGGCTGCCGTCATGGCCGTGCGCGGCACCCAGTTCGCGGTCAAAGTCTCCAACTTCTCCGGCAAATAGACGATGCGCAGGGCACTGGCTGTCGTGATGCTCGCGGTCGCCCTCGTAGCGTGCGCGACGCAGCGCGGAGCCACGGGGCGGGGGGCGCAACGCGCGACCCACGACGAACCCGAAGCTCTGCGGCCGGACTCTTCCGGGTTTCGCGAAGTCACTCTGATTATCCTGCCCAAGCCTGACGGTGGCGCGGGCTCGGTGGTCGTACGTCGAGGCAAGCAGGAAACGGTGGTGGACAAGCCCTACGCGGCGGCGACCGTCCGCGCTGACGGAACCCTGCAGCCCGCTGCGGTCGACGTCGCGCAGGTGCAAGCCGAGTTCGGCGACACGCTCAACGCCTTGCCCCCTCGTCCGCAAGTACTGATCCTTCACTTCGTGGAGGGTAAGGACGAATTCACTCCTGAGTCGTTGTCGCGTCTGGACGCGGTGCTCGCCGAAATCCAGCGTCGTCCCGCTCCGGAGATCACGGTGACCGGCCACACCGATACCGCCGGTTCCCGGCGATTCAACGACAAGCTGTCGCTGGCCCGCGCGAAGCGCGTGCGCGACGAACTCGTGCGCCGCGGAATCCCGACCGGGCACATCGTTAGCGTCGCCGGCCGGGGCGAGCGCGAGCCGGTCGTGCCCACTGCCGAGGGCGTGACCGAACCCCTCAATCGCAGAGTCGAGATCGGCGTTCGCTAGCTTGCGGCGGCTCGCCGCATTGCTCGAGCTTTGGCGTCGGGACGCGACACCGGATGGCGGCTCGATTCCGATGTTGCCGAGGCACCGTCGTCTTGACGCTGCCGGCTTGCCGGGGGTAGCGTCGCGCGCTTACCGGACTCCACGCAGCGCGGGCCTGATGGCCACCACGCTTTCCCTTCTTGCGGTCGGATTCTTCCTCGGCATGCGGCACGCAACCGATGCCGACCATGTCATCGCCATAACCACCATCGTCAGCCGGCAGCGCTCCATGCGTGGAGCGGCATGGATTGGCGTGCTCTGGGGACTGGGGCACACCCTGACGGTGGCGATCGTGGGCGGGGCCATCATTGTCTTCACCGTGGTCATTCCCCCCCGGGTCGGCCTGGCGATGGAATTCACGGTTGGCGTCATGCTGGTCATTCTCGGCTTTCTGAACCTCACCGGGATCACGCAGTGGGTGCGCGACAACGTCACGCCCCGTTCCGGCCCGATGCATTCCCACACGCACGCCCACGGCGACTACGCGCACGCCCATCCGCACGGTCACGAGGCCGGGAGTCACGGGCACAGCGAAGAGCAGACGCCGCAAGCGTGGCTGGATCGCAAGCTTGGCGGGCTGGGCCTGTACCAGGCGATCCGTCCGATCGTGGTCGGCATTGTGCACGGACTCGCCGGGTCGGCGGCCATCGCGCTGCTTGTGCTCACCGCGATCCAAGATTCCTGGTGGGGAATGGTGTATCTGCTGCTGTTCGGCGTGGGCACGATTGCCGGGATGATGCTGATTACCGCGGCGATCGCACTTCCGTTCGCATACTCGGCCGGGCGTTTTCCGCGCGTCAATGCTTATCTGCGCGTAGCCACCGGGCTGCTCTCTTTCGGTTTTGGCCTGTTCCTCGTCTACTACGTTGGCTATGTCGACGGGCTGTTCAGCGACAACCCGCGCTGGGACCCCAAATAGATTTGCAGTGCACCGAGAAGAAGTCGGTGCTTTCCGACGAGGAGCGCAGGCAGCGGTCAGGCCGCGACAGAGCTAAAACGGCGTTGGCGGTTGCGGCACTCGTCGGCGTCGTCGGGTACGCCGTTCGACACGAACAAGGCGCCCAGCCACCCTCGACGGCTTCCTCCTTTAGGGCCGGTCACCGGTGTGTTGGGCAACCTGCCGAGCGGGCGCGTCGCTCAACGGGGTCCGCGCGGTCGACTATGAGATAGGTTCTAGGAAAGCGAAGCGAGCGTAGACCAGGCTTTCACGGTCAGCACGACGCCGACCACCACGATCAACAGCGAAGTGCTGACCTGAAGTCGCATCGCCCATGGCCCCGCGAGCCAATCCAGGATTCTCTGCCCCACTTTGGCAGCGATCACTCCCACGAGAACCAGCGTCGAACCGAAGCCGACGCTGAACACCACGACCGTACCCAGTCCCAGCATCACCTTGCCTTGCGCCAGGGCGTTGAGCAGGATCGCGAGCGCCGCCGGATCGGGCAGGAGACCTCCCGCAACGCCGAGCCAGAGCAGGATCCACAGGCTGGGCTGGCGGCTGGTGACCAGCCTCATGTCGTGCGTGTGCCTAAAGCCCCAGCCGTGATCGTGCCAGCCGGCTTCTTCGCCGTGTGCGTGATCGCGTCCGTGCGCATGATCGTGAGGGTAGCCGTGGTCATCGTCCGCGTGCGCATGGGCGTGCAGCGCTGCCCGGTGGCCGTGCGCGCCGGCGGCAGCATGCGCGTGCATCACTGGCTGATAGCGCAAAGCACCCGCGCTGCCGCTTGCCAGCTGCAGGGCGAGCACGATCTCGCGCTGAGTCCACAGCGTCCACAGGCCGATCGCTATGACGAGGACAGCGGTGATGACCGCCATCCAGGCTTCGATGCGCTGCGGGATCATCCCGGGCAGGCCGAGCGAGGCCAGCACGCCCACCAGAACGATGCCGCTGGTGTGCGACAGCGTGACGAAGATGCCCAGGATCAGGGCGTCGACCGGCTTGCCACGCGCGCCGACGATGTAGGCGGCGGCAATGGTCTTGCCGTGACCGGGCGTGGCGGCGTGAACGGCACCGATCCAGAAACTGGTGGCGAGATAGACCAGCGCCTCGATCATCGACGTGAGCGGGACATCTCGGCGTCTTCGGGTCTGGCGAGGATAGGGAGGTGCTGCGAGCACTGTCAAGGCGACGGCACCCCGGACTGCTACACTAAAGTAAAGACTGCGGCGTGCGCCGCGCGCGAGGAGGAGCGCTCCGGCGTGCGCCGTCGCAGCGGACAACGGACGATTCGGAGGAGGTCGCGATGCGACGCATCCTGATGCTTGGGCTTCTCTTTCTTGTGACGGGTGTACCCGCCCTCGCGGATACGCGCGCGGGTCTCGAGGCCTACCGGCAAGGGGATTTCAAGGCGGCGATCGAGCACTTCAGAAAGAGCGCGGCGACCGCAGACGCGGTGGCGCAGTTTTACCTGGGCGAGTGCTATTTCAACGGCCGCGGCGTACCGCAGGACTTCGCGGAAGGCATTCGCTGGTACGCCAAGGCGGCCGAGCAGGGGCATCTCGAAGCCCAGGAAATGCTCGGCGGGATTTACTTCTCGGGCAAGGGCGTGGCCGTGGACTACGGGCTGGCCGCGAAGTGGTATCGCGGTCCAGCCGAAAAAGGCAAGGCGGACGTGCAGTACCTGCTTGGCTACCTCTACGATCAGGGCAAAGGCGTGAAGCAGGACTACGCCGAGGCCGCGAAGTGGTATGCAAAGGCCGCCGAACAGGGTCACGCCGACGCGCAGGAAGCACTGGCATTGCTTTATTTCTATGGGCGCGGCGTGGCGCAGGACTATGGGCAGGCGGCGCGTTGGTATCGGAAGGTCGCCGAGCGCGGCAAGGCCTACGCGCAGTATCTGATGGGATGGATGTACGAGAACGGCCGCGGGCTCGAACACAATCCGGCACAGGCCCTCGAGTGGTATCGCAAGGCTGCGGAGCAGGGGGACGCGAAGGCGCAGGCGAGCCTGGGTTTTCTCCTTTATCACGGCAAAGGCACTGCCCAGAATCCCGCCGAAGGCGTGAAGTGGTTGAGTAAGGCTGCGGAGCAGAAGGAGACGTCCGCTTACGCCGGCCTGGCGTGGGCGTACTACCAGGGCAAGGGCGTGGCACAGGATTACCCCGCCGCGGCGAAGTGGTTCCGGCAGGCTGCGGACAGCGGAGACATTCAGTCGAAGTACCTGCTGGGGTACTTGTACGAAGAGGGACGCGGGGTCGAGCGCAGCGCAGTCGAGGCGGCGAAGTGGTATCTGGCGGCGGCGCAGGCGGGCAGCCGCGAGGCGATGGAAAGCCTGGGCGCGCTGTATTTCTTCGGACGCGGCGTGGAGCAGAACTACGCGGAGGCGGCCAAGTGGTATCGAGTGCCCGCGGAACAGGGCAGTACCTATGCCCAGTATCTGCTCGGTTACCTGCACGAAGAGGGAAAAGGGGTGGAGCGCAACTATGCCGAGGCGGCCAAGTGGTATGGGCTGGCCGCGCGCAAAGGCGACCCGCGCGCCCAAAGTCACCTCGGTTGGCTTTATTTCGAGGGTAAAGGCGTGGCACAGGACTTCACGGCCGCGTACATGTGGAGCAACCTCGCAGCGGCCAATCTGACCGGCGAAGAGCGCACGCAGGTCGAGAAGGTCCGCGACTACATCGCTTCCAAGCTGCAACCCGCGGAACTGGCGCGCGCGCAGGAAATGGCGCGCAACTGGAAGCCCCAGAATCCGTAGAGCCGCGCTACGCGAGTCGATGCTTCGCGTGCGAGCGCGTGGACGTTCGAGGCGCGCGATGCATCTGTCGTCGAACGGCGACGTGCTGCTGAAAAAGTGGGCGCAGCAAACGGATGGCAAGTCTGAAAACGGGTTTGCGCGAAAGACAACATCCAATCCACAGCCTTATCCACAGATTTTGTGGATTAGTGCGCGCCCGAGGACTCAGCTCTTGCGACAGAAATGTATCGAGTAGTAGCCCAGCCAGCTCCAGGTCGTCGCTCGCACCGGATCTTTTTCTTCGATGCGCCACTGGATTGAGTCCGTAAACTGCTGTAAATCGGGTGGCAGGTAGCCACCGCTTCGAACCGGTAAATTGACGTTGCGAGACGATCAACAACCGATGGAGAGAAGCGATGGCTGGGATTGATGTTAGCGTAAGCAAGGAGTTGCTGCCTGGGCTGTTGGGCAGCCAGGATGGGCTGGCGAAACTGGTGGAAGCGGTGCTGAATCAGATATTGGAGGCGCAGGTGACGGAAGCGCTGGGTGCGGAGCGGCACGAGCGCTCTGAGGAACGGACGGGCTACCGTAACGGTCATCGCGCACGCACGCTCTACACGCGAGTGGGGCCGGTGACGCTGCTGGTACCGCAAACGCGGGACGGCAGTTTCTCGACGGACATCTTCAAGCGCTACCAACGGAGTGAGCAGGCCTTCGTCCTGGCCTTGATGGAAATGGTCGTGCAGGGGGTCTCGACACGCAAGGTGTCGGCGATCACCGAAGAACTGTGCGGAGCGAGCTTCTCCAAATCGACCGTCAGCAGCCTGTGTGCCGGACTCGATGTGCGTGTCCGGGCCTTCAACGAACGGCGACTGGAAGGCGAGTACCCGTTCGTGCTGGTCGATGCCCTGTTCATCCAAAGCCGGCAGGACGACCGCGTCCTGATGCGTACCGTGCTGATTGTCAGCGGGGTGAGGAGCGACGGCTACCGAGAAATCCTCGGTGTGAGGATCGGCGACAGCGAGAGCTTCGCCACCTGGGACGAAACCTTCCGCTGGCTTAAGGGGCGAGGCCTCAAGGGTGTGGCGTTTGTCGTCTCGGACCAGCATAGTGGCCTGAGGGAAGCCGTTGGCAAGCATTTCCACGATGCGACCTGGCAGCGCTGTCAGGTGCATCTGATGCGCAACATTCTGGGCAGCTGCGGCGCGAAGATTCGTGCCGAGGTCTCGGCGGCCGCCAAATTGGTCTTCCAGGCTGCCGATCTGCCGGAAGCCAGACGCCGGCTGGCGGAATTCAGTGAGCGTTTCGCCAAGACCGCCCCCAAGGCGGTAGCCTGCCTGGAAGCCGGGTTCGAAGATGCCATGGCGGTGATAGCCTTGCCGGAGAAGTATCGCAAGCGGCTCAGGACAACCAACATGCAGGAGCGGCTCAATGAAGAAATCCGTCGCCGCGAGCGCGTCATTCGCATCTTCCCGAACGATGAATCGGCCCTGCGGCTGATCGGTGCCTTGCTGGCCGAGCAGAACGAAACCTGGCTGGAACGAAGGTATCTGGACATGCAGGAGTATCACGAATGGGCGGCTGCCTGCGCCGCCGCCCGAGAGGGCAACAACGTTGTTGCCCTCTCGGGCTGAAACCCAATCGTCATTAACCGGCTCGGAGCAGATTTACAGCAAATTTCGGACTTGACT
>DATMAN010000026.1 GCA_035560005.1 Burkholderiales bacterium
GGGCACCGGGCGCTTCGCCTCGCGGTGGCGCCGCGCGATCGCCCGTGCGCGCTCGGCCTCGCCCTCGGGCGCGGCGAGGATCTCTTCGAGGAGCGCCGCGCAGCCCTCCATCGTGCCGACGAAGGTGCTCCCGACCGCAAGGAGCCCCGCCGCCATCGCCGCCTGCACCGCCTCGGGGCACGAGTCGTACACCATGCGCGCAGCGATCACCGAGGGCGTGATGCCGTGCTCCATGAGCGTCACCAACACCGCATCGAGAATCCTCGCCTGCGCCGGCGTCGGCCGCTCGCCGGTCCAGTGAAAGTACATCATCTCGGTGAACGTGAGCCGGCCGATCAGCTCCTCGGCCAGGCTCGCGCCGCGCACGTAGATCGCATCGGTGGTGTAGCGGGAAATTCGCGTGACGGGCTCGCTCATCGGCGCCTCCTTCGGGATGCGGCGATTCTAGCGGGCGCATCGCTTCCGATTCAGGTGTCGGTCGAGTCCGCTTCGACGCCGGGGAGGGGCGGTGGCGAAGGCGAATGGGCGCTGCCGCACCGCCCATGGCACGCTTCTGTGAGACGCACCTTCTTATGCCGTCACCCATTCCGCCGACAGCACCTCGGCCTGCTCCAGCACCGTCTGGGTGGCCTTCTCCTGCTTGTCGGGCGGGTAGCCGTACTTGCGCAGGATGCGCTTGACGAGCACGCGCAGTTGCGCGCGCACGTTCTCGCGCAGCGTCCAGTCAATCGTGACGTTGGCGCGCACGGTTCGGACGAGTTCCTGGGCGATGGTCCGCAGTGTCGGTTCGCCCAGCACCTTCACTGCGCTGTCGTTCGTCTCCAGCGCATCGTAGAACGCCAACTCGTCCTCGGACAGGCCCAACACCTGCCCGCGCGCGTTCGCCTCCCGCATCTCTTTCGCCAGAGCGATCAACTCCTCGATGACCTGCGCGGCCTCGATGGCCCGATTCTGGTAGCGGCGGATCGTCTGCTCCAGCATCTCGGCGAAGGAGCGGGCCTGGACGATGTTCTTGCGACGCCGTGTGCTGATCTCTCCCTTGAGGAGCTTCTGGAGCAGCTCGACCGCGAGGTTCTTCTGCGGCATTTCACGCACCTCGGCCAGGAACTGATCCGAGAGAATCGAGATGTCGGGCTTCTGGAGTCCCGCCGCGGCGAAGATATCCAGCACACCTTCCGGGACGACCGCCCGAGAAATGATCTGCCGGACCGCGTGGTCGAGCTCGGCTTCGGGGCGCGCTTCTCCCGGCGCGCGCTTGGCGAGCACGGCCTGCACGGCCTGAAAGAAGGCCACGTCGTCACGGATGCGCAGTGCCTCTTCGTGTGGCACCGCCAGGGCGAACGCCTGCGACAGCTCACGCACAGCGCGAATCAAGCGATCCTTGCCGTTCTCCTGCGCGAGGATGTGCTCCTGTGCCGCCGGCAGCAGCGCCAAACGCTGCTGCGGCGTCCCGCTGACCCACCGAGAGCGGTCGAAGCCGTGGAAGAGCCCGCAGCAGACCTCGTACTTTTCCCGCAGGACCGCCACCGCCTCATCCTGATCGAGCGCGGCACGGCCGGTGCCGCCGCTTTCGGTGTACGTGGCGAGCGCGCTCTTCAGCTCGTGGGCGAGCCCCAGGTAATCCACGACGAGCCCGCCGGGTTTGTCGCGGAACACGCGGTTGACGCGCGTGATGGCCTGCATCAGTCCGTGCCCGCGCATCGGCTTATCCACGTACATGGTGTGCAGCGACGGCGCATCGAAGCCGGTGAGCCACATGTCGCGCACGATCACGATCCGGAAGGGATCGCCCGGATCGCGGAAACGGTTGGCCAGGACCTCCCGGCGCGGTTTGTTGCGGATGTGCGGCTGCCAGTCCGGGGGATCTGCAGCCGAGCCGGTCATCACCACCTTGATCGCGCCGCGGCCGTCTTCGTCGTCGTGCCAGTGCGGCCGCAGGCGCACGATCTCGCGGTAAAGCTCGACGCAGATGCGCCGGCTCATGCACACGATCATGGCCTTGCCGTCCATGGCCTCCAGCCGCTTCTCGAAGTGCTCGACGATGTCCGCTGCCACGAGCCGCAAACGTTTCTCGGCACCGACGATCGCTTCGAGCTGCGCCCACTTGGTCTTGAGCTTCTCCTTGCGCTCGACCTCCTCGCCCTCGGTGGCCTCCTCGAAATCCGGGTCGATCTTCGGCCGCTCCGCCTCGTCGAGCGCGAGCTTCGCCAGCCGGCTCTCGTAGTAGATCGGCACCGTGGCGCCTTCCTGCACGGCGCGCTGGATGTCGTACACGCTGATGTAATCGCCGAACACCGCGCGGGTGTTGGCGTCCGCCAGTTCGATCGGCGTGCCGGTGAATCCGATGAACGAGGCGTTGGGAAGCGCATCGCGCATATGGCGCGCGAAGCCGTCGATGAAGTCATACTGGCTGCGATGCGCCTCGTCGGCGATCACGACGATGTTGCGCCGCTCGGAGAGCGTCGGGTGCCGGTCGCCCTTCTCCTCGGGGAAGAACTTGTGGATGGTGGTGAAGACCACCCCGCCTGCCTGCACCGAGAGCAATTTCCGCAGGTGCGCCCGGCTTTCCGCCTGCACCGGCGGCTGGCGCAACAGGTCCCGGCAGCGCGAGAAGGTGGCAAAGAGCTGGTCGTCGAGATCGTTGCGGTCGGTGAGCACGACGAGCGTGGGGTTCTCCATTGCCGGCTCGCGGATGATGCGGCCGGCGTAGAAGGCCATCGTCAGGCTCTTGCCCGACCCCTGCGTGTGCCAGACCACGCCGATGCGCCGGTCGCCCGGTCTCCCGCCGGGCTGGCGGCCAGCTTCGTAGCGACCTTCTTCCGCCTGGGTCTGATGCGCTCCCTGCTGCAACTGTGCCGCCCGCAGGGTTTGCTCCACCGCCACACGCACGGCATGAAACTGATGGTAGCCAGCCATCTTCTTGACGAGCCGCCCGCTGCCATCGTCCTCGAAGACGATGAAGTCGCGCACCAGGTCGAGAAAGCGCCGCGGCGCGAACACGCCCTGTATCACCACCTGCAACTCAGGGACGTGACTGTCGGCCAGCATCTCGCCCGCGATCGTGCGCCAGGGCTTGAACCACTCGCGCCCGGCGCCGAGCGCGCCGACCCGCGCCTCGACGCCGTCGGAGACAACCAGCACGCCGTTCGTGGCGAAGAGCGAAGGGATCTCGGCCTGGTAGGTCTGGAGCTGCTGGAAGGCGCTCCAGATCGTCGCGTTCTCGTCGGCCGCGTTCTTGAGCTCGACCACCGCTAGCGGCAGGCCGTTGACGTACAGCACCACGTCCGGCCGGCGGCTGTGCTTGTTTTCCACCACCGTGAACTGGTTGACGGCGAGCCAGTCGTTACCGCCGGGCTCGTCGAAATCGATCGCCCGCGCCTGCGTGCCGCGGATGCGGCCGTCCGCGTCGCGGTACTCGACCGTCACACCGTCGATCAGCAGCCGTTGCAAATGGCGGTTGCACTGCAGGAGATCCGCGCCTTCGGGCCGCGTGAGCTTGCGGAACGCATCCTCCAGCGCCTCGGCGGGAAGCTGCGGATTGAGCCGCACGAGCGCGTCGCGCAGCCGCTGTGCCAGCACCACCTCGCCGTAGTGGGCCCGCTCGGCAGCAGGCATGTCCGGCGCGATGTCGGGGCCGTGGGCGACCGGCCAGCCGGCAGCTTCCAGCCACGCCAGGGCGGCCTGCTCGACGACGGACTCGGTGAAGGCGTCGCTCATCCGGAGATCCAGTGCAGTACCGGCCTGGACAGGAACTCACCCAACTCGATCCCGTCGCCGCCCACGAGCAGGCTGCGCGAGGGCTTGAAGGCCCCCGCGAACGCCGCCGTGCCACGGTGGGCCTGTGGCGCGCGCCCGCTCTTGACTTCGATCGCGGCGAGCCGGCGCCCGGCCTTGACGACGAAGTCCACCTCCTGGTTGCGCTCGCGCCAGTAGTAGAGCGCGCACTCGCCGGCCGCCGCAGCATTGGCCAGGTGCGCGCCCACCGCGGATTCCACCAGGCGGCCGCAGAACTCCGTATCGGCCCGCGCTTCGTCCGGCGTGAGTCCCGATGTCGCCGTCAGCAGCGCCGTATTGAGCACCTGCAGCTTCGGGCTGGAGCCGCGGCTGCGGGCGGCGTCGCCCGCGTACTTTTGCAGGCCGCACACCATGCCCGCGCCGGCGAGCAGATCGAGGTAGTGTGCGAGCGTCGTGGTGTTGCCGGCGTCCTGCAACTGGCCGAGCATCTTCGTGTACGAGAGCACCTGCCCCGAGTAACGGCAGGCGAGCTCGAACAGCCGCCGCAGCAGCGCCGGCTTGTCCACGCGCGCGAGCAGCAGCACGTCGCGCGCGATCGAGGTCTCGATCAGGCTGTCGGCCACGTAGCGCGCCCAGCGCCTCGGCTCGGAAGCCAACGGCGCTGCGCCCGGATAGCCGCCGAAGAACAAATACTCATCGAGCGACCAGCCGAAGGCCGCGCGCATCTCTTCAAACGACCAGTGCGGCAGGTGCAGCGTCTCGAAGCGCCCGGCCAGGCTCTCGCTGAGGCCCTGCGTCACGAGCAGCGGCGCCGAGCCCAGCAGCACCACCTTGAGCGGCCGCCGCGCGCGCGTGTCCTCGTCCCACAGGCGCTTGACCGCCTCCGACCAGCCCGGCATCTTCTGGATCTCGTCCAGCACCAGCACCGCGCCGGCCTTGCCGGCGCCGGCGGCTTCGAGCCGCGCGGCCTCCCACTGCTGGCCGACCCATTCGGCGCCGCGCAGCGTCGGCTCGTCGGCGCTGGCGTAGCGCACCGGCACGCCGAGCCCCGCGACCACCTGCTGCACCAGCGTGGACTTGCCCACCTGCCGCGGCCCCACCACCACCTGCACGAAGCGGCGCGGCTCGGCCAGCCGCCGGGCCAAGACGGCGGCCTGCGGGCGCTGGAAGGG
Organism: Burkholderiales bacterium; assembly: GCA_035560005.1. NCBI lineage: Bacteria > Pseudomonadati > Pseudomonadota > Betaproteobacteria > Burkholderiales > Burkholderiales bacterium. The sequence goes on from DATMAN010000026.1 coordinate 4,908, forward strand.
TACGGCCTTTTTGCTCATTTCGTTGAGTATTTTTACTCAGCGCACTGAGCAGGGCAAGCAGGCGCGCGAACCGTGCCCTCGGTGCGCGCAAGCTTACCGAGCGCTTTTGCCAGCGCCGCGGCGGGAAGGCGCGGATCGAGCTGCGCCGGCGCATCGCGCAGCCGCTGCGCCAGAACCACCTCGCCGTAGTGTTCCCTCTCCCGCTGGGAGAGGGGCAGGGTGAGGGTATCGCCGCCAGGCGATATGTCCGGGCCATGCGCCACCCGCCAGCCGATGGCTTCCAGCCAGGCGAGGGCGGCCTCTTCGACGTCGTATTCGGTGAAGGCGCTGCTTCTCACGCCGCGAGTTCCTCTCGCACATGCTCGCGCTGGCTCCAAGGAATGGGTTTCACTTCGTAGTTTCTTAGTGCGTCGACCACCCCTTGAGGAACAGGTTGCTCCCCGTCGTTGAGCAATGCGTAGGCGCGCGAGTCGGGCGGGCGTACTTCTTTCGTGTCGATCCAAGCCAGCACTACCGACTGTGCGGTATCGCGGTTAGGCCGATTAATCGTCTGAACGATGCGCTCAGGTTGTCGTCGCGATTTCGGAATGACGAAATCGAACAAATGATCGTAACCTGTCTTCCCCGTGAACTTGACCTTCGGCGTGTACCGGATCTCGTGCAGATCAAGCCATGCAACCACGTCTTCATAAAACAGACTGGCAACAGTCGGTTGCGCCAGATAGAACATGTCGTTCACGGCCAGAATTGCTTGAAGAAGGTTATGCTTTCGCAGCGCGAAATTCTCCGGCGATGCATGGACCTGTAACGCATTGTCGTCCAACCGAACGCCAAAACCATTCAAAGTCATGCGGAGCAGCTCTTGGCGCTTCTGACTTTCCAGCTTGCAGCCGCTCTGTTCCAAATCCTGAATCGTGTGCCCGTCGTCGGTGAGCACATAACCGCCGTTGCCTCTCTTGGCGTAGATCTGCACGTAGTCATTGTGACGGTCGAGATAGGGCGTCGTGATCTCCACCCAATCATCGACCTGCCGTAACGCGGTCTTGTCCTTCAGCCAGGCGTGATAGGCATCAAGCAACCGCTGGATTTCTTGGATCATGTGAACAAGCCCCGTTCGATGTGCGGCGGCTGCGTGACGTTGCAAAACCGCATGAACTCCTCGAGTGTCACCCACAGGTCAGCCGGGTTGCTGAATCGTTCCGCGGGCACAGGCACCGCCCACTTGTCGCCGTAACCCTCGCGGTAAACGTGGAGGTGCGGTGCCGGAACCTCGGTGTCGTCTGGGTTGCGATGTGGCGGTCCGCCCAGATCCAGCCGCACCAGTACAAAGACCTGGCGACCGCGGTTCTGCATCTTCACCTTAAGCAGGTCGATGCGTCCTCGGCTCAGGTCGAGCAGGAAATGTTCTCGCTTGTCAGGCGACTGAAGGGGCACGGTCAACGACTCGCCTCGCATCGGAAAGTCGTGCCGATCGTTCGTTGCACGATGCTTTTCCATCGCAATCAATGCATCGGCCTCCGCTTGGGTAAGTGCAATGTCGGCCATCAGACAGCCCTCCCAATGAACTTCTCCGCGTCCTTTACCCGCAGCTCGCCGGAGATGAGTTTGGGCAGCAGCGCATCGCGCAGCGCGGTGAGGGTGCGGGATTCGCGAACAGCGGCGGATGGCCCCGCAAACAGCGGTTTGATCACATGACCAAATGCTTCCGCGACTACCGCGGGAGCCTGCGGCAACCGAAAATGCTCAAGTGAATCGGCCTGGACACGCTGACGGCCGCTGGTCCCTGTCATGCTCTGGATAGCGAATTCTCTGATGTTGCCCCCGTATCTCCGGACACGGTCTCTCACTTCACCAGGGCTTGTTCGCGACGAAACATCCTTGGCGAGCGCATCCCGAGCGCGGAATGCGGATGATGCTCATTGTAGTGCTCGATCCAATGCGGCAGGCTTC